>NZ_JBSFWJ010000031.1:0-71591 GCF_053592695.1 Saccharopolyspora sp. NPDC002578
GTTCTCAGTGGCTTCCTCGCGAGGACAGCATTTTTCCTCGTGGCGGAGCCACTTGGAAAAATGATCCCGCAGCGAGGAAGCCACTGAGGTTCCGCTACCCGGACACCTACGCAGGACGCCATCGTCCTTCTGACACAAGGAACAAAAGCATCGTTTCGTTCGTAAGGAGGACAACGCGGAGTCCGTTGTGCAGCATGATCCGGGTCACGTTCCCACCACAACGGAGAGGCGGGATCCCCGTGCGCCTACGCAGCGCGCTGTCCGTGGTCGCGTCCCTGCTGCTCGTGCTGCTGGTGCCGCCCTTGGTGAGCACCGGCTCCGGCGGCGAGACCGAACAGCAGATCCGCGGATTGCGGATGCTCGTGCCGAATTCGCCCGGCGGCGGCTACGACATCACCGCCCGCACCGCCGTGAAGGCGATGGAGGACGCGAAGCTCAACGGCAACGTCGAGGTGTTCAACCTGCCCGGGGCGGGCGGCACCGTCGGGCTGGGCCGGGTCGTCAGCGAGCGCGGCAACGGCAAGCTCGCCATGTCCATGGGACTCGGCGTGGTCGGCAGCGTCTACACGAACCACTCGCCGGTGTCCTTGCAGGACACCACGCCCGTCGCGAAGCTCGTCGAAGAGCCCAACGTGGTCGTCGTCGCGAAGGACTCCCCGTACCGGAACTTCGACCAGCTGGTCGCGGACTGGAAGCGCGACCCCGGTCAGACCCCGGTCGGCGGCGGTTCCTCGCCCGGCGGACCGGACCACTTGGCGCCGATGCTCATGGCCAAGGCCATCGGGCTGAGCCCCAAACAGGTCAACTACGTGCCGTTCGACGGCGGCGGTGAACTGCTGGCGTCGGTGCTCGGCGGCAAGGTCGACTTCGGCGTTTCCGGCATCGGCGAGTACCGCGACCAGATCGAGGCGGGCGAGCTGCGGGTCCTCGCGGTCACCGGGCCGGAACGGCTGCCCAATGTGGACGCCCCGACGCTCACCGAGGCCGGTGTGGACGTGCGGTTCACCAACTGGCGCGGCATCGTCGCCCCGCCCGGCATGTCCGAGGCCGACCGGGCCAAGCTCGTCGACCTGTTCACCCGGCTGAACTCCTCCCCGGAGTGGCAGGAGGCGATGGTGCGCAACGGCTGGACCCCGGCGTTCCAGCCCGGCCCCGCGTTCGGTGAATTCCTGCAGCAGGAGAGCGACCGGGTCGTCTCGGTGCTCGGGGAGTTGGGACTGGCATGAACACCAACGGAGTTTCCCGGCGGCAGTGGTTGCGGGAGCATTCCGAACTCGGCATCTGCGTGCTGCTGGCCGCGCTCGGAGTGGTCGTCCTCGTCGACGCGGCCACCATCGCCACCGATTTCACCCAGCGCGGGCCGGTCGGCCCGAAGACGGTGCCGCTGATCGTCGGCGCGCTGCTGCTGGTCGTGTCCGCGCTGCTGGTCCGCGACGTGCTGCGCGGCGGTCGCGGCCAGGCCGAAGCGGGCGAGGACGTCGACCTGGACGCGCCCAGCGACTGGCGCACCGTGCTGCTGCTGACCGGGGCGTTCCTCGCGAACGCCGTGCTGATCAACGTCATCGGCTTCCCGCTGTCCGGGATGATCTTGTTCTGGGGCTCGGCCTACGCGCTGGGCAGCCGCAACCCCGTGCGCGATCCGCTGATCTCCGCGGTCCTGTCCGTCGGCACGTATGTCGTGTTCAACCACTTGCTCGGTGTGCCCCTGCCCGGCGGACCGCTGATGGGGGTGTTGTGACGTGGAATCCTCGTTCGACCTGTTGATGCAGGGGTTCGCCACCGCGCTGACCCCGATGAACCTGGTGTGGGCCGCGTTAGGCGTGCTGCTGGGCACCGCCATCGGCGTGCTGCCCGGCATCGGGCCGGCGATGGCCGTGGCGCTGCTGCTGCCCGTCACCTACGCGCTGGAACCGACCGGGGCGTTCATCATGTTCGCCGGCATCTACTTCGGCGGGATGTTCGGCGGATCGACCACGTCGATCCTGCTCAACACGCCGGGGGAGAGCGCCGCCGTGGTCGCGGCCATGGAGGGCAATCCGATGGCCCGCAAGGGCCGCGGGTCGCAGGCGCTGGCCGCCGCCGCCATCGGGCACTTCATCGGCGCCCTGATCGGCATCACGCTGCTGACGCTGCTGGCGCCGACGGTCGCGTCGGTCGCGGTGAACATCGGTGCGCCCGACTACTTGGCGGTGATGGTGCTCGCGTTCATCGCGGTCACCTCGGTGCTGGGCAGTTCGCGGATTCGCGGGTTCGCCTCGCTGCTGATCGGCCTCACCATCGGGCTGATCGGACTGGACGAGATGACCGGGCAGCAGCGCCTCACCTTCGGGCTGCTGCCGCTGGCCGACGGGATCGACGTCGTCATCGTCGCCGTCGGGCTGTTCGCCATCGGCGAGTCGCTGTGGGTGGCCGCGCACCTGCGCCACACCTCCGGCAAGCCCATCCCGGTGGGGCGGCCGTGGCTGGGCAAGGAAGACCTGCGCCGCTCCTGGAAGCCGTGGCTGCGCGGCCCGGTGATCGGGTTCCCGTTCGGCGCGATCCCCGCCGGTGGCGCGGAAATCCCCACGTTCCTGTCGTACGTCACCGAGAAGCGGTTGTCGCGCCACAAGGACGAGTTCGGCAAGGGCGCCATCGAAGGCGTCGCCGGGCCGGAGGCGACGGCCAGCGCCTCGGCCGCCGGGACGATGGTCTCGATGCTGACCCTCGGGTTGCCGACCACGGCGGTCGCGGCGGTCATGCTCGCCGCGTTCCAGCAGTACGGCATCCAGCCGGGACCGCTGCTGTTCCAGCGGGAATCGGACCTGGTGTGGGCGCTGATCGCGAGCATGTTCATCGGCTCGGTGCTGCTGCTGGTGCTGAACCTGCCGCTGGCGCCGGTGTGGGCGAAGCTGCTGCAGATCCCGCGGCCGTACCTGTACGCGGGCATCCTGTTCTTCGCCAGCATCGGTGCCTACGCGGTCGGCGGGTCCTCTTTGGACCTGCTGGTGCTGTTCATCGTGGGGCTCATCGGTTTCGCCATGCGCCGCTACGGTTTGCCGGTGCTGCCCGCGATCATCGCCGTGATCCTGGGACCCACCGCCGAGCAGCAGATGCGCCGCGCGTTGCAGATCAGTGACGGTCAGGTCATCGGTTTGGTGAACACGCCGTTCTCGCTCACCGTCTACGCCGTGGTGCTGCTGATCTTGGCGTGGCCGTTGCTGGCCAGGTTCCTGCCCCGGCGCAAGGCCGTTGATCAGGAACGCGAGCGGGACGAGGACCGGACGGAGGTCTGATCCGCGCGATCGACCTCCATTCCCGGCGGAGGTCCGCGTCGTACCCCCAGGCGATGCGGACCTCCGTCACCCGTCCCCACGTGATCACCGGACGAACTAGACTCCGGCAGGTGGCCGAATACCGGATCGACGATCTCGCCCGCGCCGCGGGCACCACGGTGCGCAACGTGCGGGTTTACCAAGACCGGGAACTGCTGCCCGCGCCGCGCCGGGAGGGCAGGCTCGCGATCTACTCCGACGCCCACCTGGTGCGCCTCCGCATGATCATCAACATGCTCGAACGCGGCTACGCCTTCGCGCAGATCAAGGAGATGCTCTCGGCCTGGGAAGCCGGACGAAGCCTTGCCGAGGTGCTGGGCCTCGAAGAGGTCATGGGCGAATCCTGGGCGGAGCAGTCGCCGCGGGTGTTCTCGCTGTCCCAGCTGCGCGAGATGTTCCGCGGCCAGCTCAACCAGCGCAACATCCGCCGCGCACTGGAGCTGAACCTGCTGGAGCGGTGGGGCGCGCGGTTCGTCGCCCCCAGCCCGCAGCTGCTCGACGCCGGGAGCGAGCTCGTGCACCTCGGGGTCCCGCTGGAGGACGTGCTCGACCTCGCCGAGCAGTTGCAGAGCGACGTGGACCACGTGTCCGCGACGCTGGTGTCGTTGGTGCGCACCCACGTCCTCGGCGATCCGTCCACGGCGGTCTGGGACGAATCGGAGGTGGCCCGCTACTCCGACGCGGTGCAGCGGCTGCGGCCCCTCGCGATGTCCGCGCTGAACGCGGCGGCGGCCCGCTCGGCGGAACGCGTCATCCCGGAGATCCTCGGCGACAAGCTCATCGGCCTGCTCCAGAAGAACCAGCCCCACACCTGACCCGCCCGCGCCGTCACGGTGTGGACGATTTCCGCAATTGAACCACTCGAACGGGGCGAACCCTGCGATTCAGGTTCCCGGACCCCTGCTGAACAGCGAATACAGTTGTCCACAGGGGGTGTCCGACACGCCGGGTGCGTTCGATTTCTCGGGTGCGATCCGCGTGTGGAATGAGTGACGAGCGACCGCGCGGCACTCCGAGTGCGAGTGCCGCGCGGTCGCGCAGGAATTCCCGGTTCCGTCAGCGGTTGTTGAAACCCGCGCGGCGCAGGGCGTCCGCCATCGCGCCGCCCGCGGGAGCGGAGTCGCGGCCCTTGCGCTGGCCACCGCCCTTCCCGCTGCCGCCCTTGCCGCCGTTGCCGTTGCCACCGCCGGGCCGTCCGCCGCCGTTGCGGCCGCGGTTGCCCTCGCGGCGTTCACCGCCGCCGCGCTCACCGCGTTCCGAACCGGCCTCGTCGTCCAGCCGCAGGGTCAGCGAGATCCGCTTGCGCGGCACGTCCACGTCGAGGACCTTCACCTTCACCACGTCGCCCGACTTCACGACGTCGTGCGGGTCGTTGACGAAGTTCTTCGACATCGCCGAGACGTGCACCAGACCGTCCTGGTGCACCCCGACGTCGACGAACGCGCCGAACGCCGCCACGTTGGTGACCACGCCTTCCAGCCGCATCCCCGGCTTGAGGTCGCCGATCTTCTCGACGCCGTCGGCGAAGGTGGCCGTCTTGAACGTCGGCCGCGGGTCCCGGCCCGGCTTCTCCAGCTCGGCGAGGATGTCGGTGACGGTGGGCAGCCCCACCGAGTCGTCGACGAAATCGGCCGGCTTGATCTCGCGCAGCACGCGGGTGTTGCCGATCAGCGTGCCCAGCTCGGCCCCGGCGGACTCCAGGATCCGGCGCACCACCGGGTAGGACTCCGGGTGCACGCTGGAGGAGTCCAGCGGGTCGTCACCGCCGGGGATGCGCAGGAAGCCCGCGCACTGCTCGAAGGCCTTCGGGCCCAGCCGCGCCACGTCCTTGAGCCCGGCGCGGGAGCGGAACGGACCGTTGCCGTCGCGGTGCGCGATGATGTTCTCCGCGAGGCCCTCCCCGATGCCCGAAACCCTGGTCAGCAGCGGCGCCGACGCGGTGTTGACGTCCACGCCGACCGCGTTCACGCAGTCCTCCACCACCGCGTCCAGCGAACGGGACAGCTTCGTCTCGGTGATGTCGTGCTGGTACTGGCCGACGCCGATCGACTTCGGGTCGATCTTGACCAGTTCCGCCAGCGGGTCCTGCAACCGCCGCGCGATGGACACCGCGCCGCGCAGCGACACGTCCAGGTCCGGCAGCTCGCGGGAGGCGTAGGCGGAGGCCGAGTACACCGACGCGCCCGCCTCCGACACCGAGATCTTCGTCAGCCCCAGGTCCGGGTGCCGCTGGATGAGGTCGGCGGCGAGCCGGTCGGTCTCGCGGGACGCGGTGCCGTTGCCGATCGCGACCAGGTCCACGCCGTGCTCGCGGACCAGTTTCTCCAGCGAGACGATCGCCTGGTCCCAGCGCTGCTGCGGCTGGTGCGGGTAGATCGTGTCGGTGGCCACCACCTTGCCGGTGCCGTCCACCACGGCGACCTTGACGCCGGTGCGGAAGCCCGGGTCCAGGCCCATCGTGGCGCGCATCCCGGCGGGCGCGGCCAGCAGCAGGTCCCGCAGGTTCGCGGCGAACACCCGGGCGGCCTCGTCCTCGGCGGCCTGGCGCAGCCGCAGCCGCAGGTCGATGCCGAGATGGGTCAGCACGCGCGTCCGCCACGCCCAGCGCACCACTTCGCCGAGCCAGCGGTCCGCGGGCCTGCCGAGGTCGGCGATCTCGAAGCGCCGCGCGATCTCGCGCTCGTAGGGGGTCGGGCCGTCCTGCTCGGCGCCGTCGTCCGGTTCCATCGAGAGGTCCAGGACCTCTTCCTTCTCCCCGCGGAACAGCGCCAGGATGCGGTGCGAGGGCAGCGCGGCGAACGGTTCGTCGAACTCGAAGTAGTCCGCGAACTTCGCGCCATCGTCCTGCTTGCCGTCGCGGACGCGGGAGACCACGCGGCCGTTCGACCACATGCGCTCGCGCAGCTCGCCCACCAGGTCGGCGTCCTCGGAGAAGCGCTCGACGAGGATCGACCGGGCGCCTTCCAGCGCGGCGGACGCGTCGGCGATGCCCTTGTCCGCGTCGACGAACTCGGCCGCGCGGGTCTGCGGGTCCTGGCCGGGATCGGTCAGCAGCAGGTCCGCCAGCGGTTCGAGCCCGGCTTCGCGCGCGATCTGCCCCTTGGTGCGCCGCTTGGGCTTGTAGGGGAGGTAGATGTCCTCCAGGCGGGCCTTGGAGTCGGCCGCGTTGATCCGGCTCTCCAGCTCGTCGTCGAGCTTGCCCTGGGAGCGGATCGACTCCAGCACCGTGCTGCGCCGTTCCTCCAGCTCGCGCAGGTAGCGCAGGCGCTCCTCCAGGGTGCGCAGCTGCGCGTCGTCGAGCGCCCCGGTGACCTCCTTGCGGTACCGCGCGACGAACGGCACCGTGGCACCGCCGTCGAGCAGGCCGACGGCAGCGTCGACCTGCCGCTCCCGCACGCCGAGCTCCTCGGCGATCCTCTGATGCACAGCCGTCGTCACGATGTTCCGACACCTCTCCTGATCTCCGCCCAGAACGTGCGTGCATTCTGCCCGACGCCCGGATCAGGCCGGTTCGGTACACGCGTCGGCGTGTCGGCACGGCTGTGAGCTGGTATGGGGTACCGCCGAACGGGTACTGCTGTGACCGGTGCCATACGCTCGGAGCAGGAGGTGGGCGGTGAGCACGGCGAACACCACGCGGGGAACGCGAGAACGGCTGCCTCCCGAGACGACGAGCTTCATCGGCAGGCGCCGCGAACTCGCCGATGCGCGCAGGCAGATGTACTCCGGCCGGTTGCTCACGCTGACCGGGCCGGCCGGGGTCGGCAAGAGCCGGTTGGCGCTGCGGCTGGCGCGCAAGGTCCGGCGCGCCTTCGCCGACGGAGTCGTCCTGGTCAGCCTCGCCGACGTGCAGGACGCGGCGCTGCTGCCGCAGACGGTGAACGCGGCGCTCGGCGGCCGCCCCGGGCCGGGGAACCCGGCCGAGGACCTGGTCAGCCGGATCCGGGACGAGCGGATGCTGATCATCCTCGACGACTGCGACCACGTGCTCCACGCCGTCGCCGGGCTGGCCCGCAGGCTGCTCACCGAGCAGGTCGAAGTCCGCATCGTGGCCACCAGCAGGCAGGTGCTGGGCGTCGCGGGCGAACTGGTGCTGCCGGTCGCGCCGCTGTCGCTGCCCGCGGAGGCCGTCACCGCCGAGCACGGCTACGGGGACGTGTTCGCCGACGCCGTCAGCCTGTTCACCGACCGCGCGGCCTCGGTGGTGCCCGGTTTCGTCCTCGACGAGACCAACCGGGAGGCGATCGGCCGGATCTGCCGCAGGCTCGACGGGATGCCGCTGGCCATCGAGCTCGCCGCCGCGCAGCTGCGGGACAGCTCCCTCGACGACGTGCTGCACCGGCTCGACGACCGGTTCGCGCTGCTCACCAAGGGGCACCGCTCCTCCCGCGACGAGGCGCTGGAGGAGTCGATCGGCTGGAGCTTCGGGCTGTGCGCCGCCAGGGAGCGGCTGCTGTGGACGCGGCTGTCCTGCTTCGTCGGCGAATGGGACCTGGACGCGGTGCGCGCCGTGTGCGCCGACGACGCGCTCGCCGTCGACGAGATCGCCGAGTCGCTCGACGTGCTGGTCTCCAAGTCGATCGTGGTGCGGGAGTTCGACGCGAGCGGCGGCACCGACTACTTCCGCATGTTCGACAGCATCCGCGAGTACGGCCTGGCCCGGCTCTACGCCGCCCACCAGGAAGGCGTGGTGCGCGAGCGGCACGCCGCCTACTTCCACTCCCTCGCCGAGCGCTACCGGCGCGAGGTGTTCGGGCCCGAGCAGCTGGAATGGGTCCACCACATGATCCACCTGCACGCCAACCTCCGGTACGTCCTGGAACGGGACCTGGAGGTGCCGGGCGGGGCGGTGACGGCGGCGGCGACCGCGTCGAAGCTGTGGTCGTTCTGGTTCTCCGGCAACGCGTTGCGGGAGGGCTACCAGTGGCTGCTGAGCTCGCTGGAGCAGCTCCCCGAACCGGTCGCGGAGCGGGCCGACGGGCTGGGGGTGGCGGCGTTCCTCGCGCTGCACCTGGAGGAGGTGGAGGCCGCGGACCCCATGCTGCGCGAGGCGCGGGAGATCGCCGACCGCTACGGCGATACCGCGTTGAGCGCCCGGGTGGACGGCACCCGGGGCATGGAGGCGATGCTCGCCGGCCGGTTGGACGAGGCCGCCGAGGTGCTGGAGCGGGCCGCGACCGGGCACAAGGCGACCGGCGATCCGTTCGGCTACGTGAGCGCGACGATCCTGCTCGCTTGCCTGGGCTTCTACCGGGGGGACAACGGCGGGACCGAGGCGGCGGCGGACTCCTTGCGGCTGTGCGAGACCTACGGCGCGACGTGGACCAAGTGCTACGCGCTGTGGGTCGTGTCGCTGCACCGGTGGCGCGGCGGGGACCACCGCGAGGCCACCTTGCTGATCCAGCAGGCGATCCGGTTGCAGCGGCTGGCGCGGGACATGGCGGGGCTCGGCGTCTACCTGGAGGTGCTGTCGTGGTGCGCGACGACGACGGACCAGCCGCAGCGCGCGGCGCGGCTGATGGGGGCGTCGAACGCGCTGCGCAAGGCCAACGGCGGCGAGATGGGCGATTCGGTGTACTTCGACGACTACGACGCGGTGGCGATGAGGTGGGCGCAGCAGGTGCTCGGGGAGGCCCGGTTCCGGTCCGCCTACGACGAGGGCGCGGGCTGGGAGCTGTCCGAGATGGTCTCCTACGCGCTCGAAGAACGGTCCGCGAGCCCGGCGACCGGTCCGGAGATCACCTCCGGGGACGGTGGGCTCACCTCGCGCGAGATGGAGGCGGCGCTGCTGCTGTCGGCGGGGTCGAGCGGCGCGGAGATCGCGCGGCGGCTGCACATCGCGCCGCAGTCGGCGGAGGTGGAAGCCGATCAGGTGCTGGAGCGGCTCGGCTTCCGCGCTCGGGAGGAGATCGTCGGATGGGTGCGGCGGCGTCTTTCGTAGCCGGGGGCGTGGGTTAGGCTGACCGCGTTCCGGGCTGTTTCGAGACGGTGCGGTTCCGCCGATGTTTCGTGAGCCAGCTCTCCGGTTCGGCCGGAACATTCACAGCCCGTGACGATTCGGCCGGGCGACGGTGGCCTGGGTCGACGTAACCAGGTACCTCCGTACGTAGAAACCGCGATGCACGTACACGCTCCGTTCCGGAGTGTGGGGCCTCGTGACACCCCCCGATCGAAACCAGAACCCCGAACGAGGCAACGAGCCTCAGACCCCGACCCCCGAGAACCAGAACCCCGACACCTCGCGGACCGCTTCGGCGAACAGCAACGCCTGGCGGGACACGGCCTTGGGAGCCGACCACGCGGTGCGTTCCGGAGTGGACCGGGTGCGGCCCTACGCCCACCAGGTCTGGCAGCGGATCCTCCCGCTGCTGCGCCGGTTGTGGCTCGCCGTGCTGCCGCTGCTGCAGCGGGTGCGGAACTCCACCGCCGGTCAGTGGATCGAGCAGCGCGTCGGCCCGGCGGCGAGCGGCGCCGCCACCAAGTTCCAGGCCGCGACCGAATCGAACCGCGGCGGGCACCGCAGCCCGCAGCACCCCCGGCTGCGCGCGATGCAGGCCGGCGCCGGACTCGCCGTGCTCGGCGTGCTGGGCGTCGCCGTGCTCAGCGTCAGCACCGGTTCCGACAACGACGTCCGCGCCGCCGCGCAGGTCGACGACATCCCCGCCGCGGAGCAGGACTCCGGCAAGGACGAGGGCGGCCTGTTCGGTTCCGACGAGGCGCCGAAGGACACCGGCCCCGTGCCGGGCCCGCCCGCCAAGGGCATCGACGTTTCCAACCACAACGGCTCCGTCGACTGGAAGAAGGTCGCGGAGTCCGGTCAGAACTTCGCGTTCGTGCTGGCCACGGACGGCACCGACTTCACCAGCCCGAAGTACGCCGAGCAGTACCACGGCGCGAAGGACGCGGGCCTGATGGCGGCGCCGTACCACTTCGCCCGCCCGGACGAGTCCGCTGAGGCGCAGGCCGACAAGCTGCTGTCCGTCGCCGACTACAAGAAGGACGGCAAGAGCCTGGCCCCGGTGCTGGACCTCGAGGTCGACCCCTCCGGCGGTGGCTGCTACGGCCTGTCCGTGCCGGAGATGCACAAGTGGACCGACACGTTCAACAAGAAGATCAAGGACGCGACCGGGGCCGACCCGATCATCTACGCGAACCCTTCGTTCTGGAACGAGTGCATGGGCGGCAGTGACGCCTACGCGGACCACCCGCTGTGGCTGGCCGCCTACGAGGTGGACGAGCCGACCGTGCCCAAGGGCTTCAAGGACTGGAACTTCTGGCAGTACACCGAAGAGGGCTCCGTGCCCGGCGTCAGCGGTGACGTGGACCAGAACCACTTCCAGGGCAGCGTCGGCGACCTGGCGAAGCTGGGTCAGGACTGATCCCGCGGGGCGGGTCGCTTCCCCGAGCTTCTCGCCCCTTCCCGGGAACGCAGCCGCCCCGAGGCTGCGAACCGGCCCCGACGAAGTGAACAGCGCACGGGACGCCCGACTCCCGTGCTCCGCCGGACCCCGCCTGCCCCCGCAGGCGGGGTCCGAGCACGTCCGGCCCGGGCCAGCGAGTGGTACCGGGACCGCGTGAGCGTGCTCACCAGCACGAACGATCGACGCACCGCTGCCTGCGGGTAGCCTTCGTCGTGATTGAAGGAGGCGTCATCCGCTACGACGGCCACGTGACCAAGGCAGCCCTGATCGTCAACGCGAATTCCCGATCGGGTGCTCGCGCGTGCTCGCACGCGGAAGACCTGCTGCGAGCGCTGGACGTGCCGCTGCACGCCGTGCACCCGCTGCGGGACCCGTCCCGGCTGCTGGAGGTCGTGGAGGGCGCCGTGGACGCGGGGCACGACCTGATCGTGCTCGGCGGCGGCGACGGGACCGTCAGCTCCGTCGTCGACGTCCTGGCGCACCGCGGGGTGCCGATGGGCCTGCTGCCGCTGGGCACCGCGAACGACTTCGCCCGCACCATGCACATCCCGGCGGACCTCGACGGTGCCTGCCGGACCATCGCCCGCGGCCACGTCGTGGACGTGGACTTAGGGCTGTGCGGTCGCAATTACTACGTGAACCGCGCCTCGGCCGGTTTGGGCGCCGCCGTCGCCGAGCACATGTCGCCGAGGTTGAAGCGGCGCATCGGTCCGCTGGCCTATCCGGTGGCGACGGCGCGGGCGTTGCGCAAGCACCGCCCGTTCACCGCGACCCTGGAATTCCCGGATGGTGATCACGAGCCGTTGACGTTCACCGACCTGCTGCAGATCTCGGTGGCCAACGGTCGTTATTTCGGCGGCGGCCAGCTCGCCGCGCAGGACGCGGGCATCGACGACGCGATGCTCGACGTGTCGGTGCTGCGCAACGGGAGCCCGCTGCGGCTGCTGTCGATGGCCCGCGAGCTGCGCACCGGCAGCACCACGGACAGTTCGCTGGTCACGCACCTGCGCACGGGGAAGGTCGAGGTCCGCACCGACGCCGAGCTGCCGATCAACATCGACGGCGAGCTGGTGGCGAACACGCCGCAGCTGTTCTCGGTCGCCAGCAACGCCCTGCACGTCATCGCCCCGCCGACGTGGACCGACGGCGGCTGATCCGAGGCTCGTCCGCCATCGCCGGGAGAACGGTTCTCCCGGCGATTCGCTCCATTCCCATTTGCCGATCCGGGCCCTCGGGTCATCTCCGCGATAACGGTTACGGCATTTCGGATGGTGAATCGCGCTGGAATTCCCCGGTTTTCCCGTTCTCGCTGGTGCCGGGCGTGATTTCGCTTCATCGTTAGTCCATCGCGCGGACATGTGATTGCTCTGAACGATTCACTCGTCAGTGGCTTTTCGCGTGCCAGACTTTTGCCTTGACCGTGCTTTGTGACGCGGCGTCACCGCGAATCGCCAATGCGTAGGTGGCGTCAGCCTTTCGGGAGAGGATCATGCCCGTGCTGAAGACCCGTTGGAAACGACTGGCCGTGGTGGGCGCCTTGCCGCTGGCTCTGGCGGTGCCGATGCCCGCTTCCGCCGCTCCCGCCGACCTGGGTGTGGCCGATCGCGTGACGGCCTACGACGACACGTACTACGAGCCGGCGCTCGGCAAGACCGGTGAGGAGCTGAAGGTCGCCCTCAACGACATCATCAGCACCAACGACCAGCTCACCTACGACGACGTGTGGGAGGCGCTGAAGGTCACCGACCAGGACCCGGCGAACCCGGACAACGTCATCCTGCTCTACAGCGGCCGTTCGCAGGGCAAGGACACCAACGGCGGCGGCGCCGACCAGTGGAACCGCGAGCACACCTGGGCCAAGTCGCACGGCGACTTCGGCACCGCGGTCGGACCCGGCACCGACGTCCACCACCTGCGCCCCACCGACGTGTCGGTGAACTCGGAGCGCGGCAACAAGGACTTCGACATGGGCGGCAGCCCCGTCGACGAGGCCGAGGGCAACTTCACCGACGAGGACTCGTTCGAGCCCCGCGACGAGGTCAAGGGCGACGTCGCCCGCATGATCATGTACATGGCGGTGCGCTACGAGGGCGAGGACGGCGCCCCCGACCTGGAGCTCAACGACAACGTCGACAACGGCAGCGCCCCGCTGATGGGCCGCCAGTCGGTGCTGCTGGAGTGGAACGCCCAGGACCCGCCGGACGAGTTCGAGCAGAACCGCAACCAGGTCATCTACGACCAGTTCCAGCACAACCGCAACCCCTTCGTCGACCACCCCGAGTGGGCCGCCGAGATCTGGAACTGAACGAGCGAGCACCGGAGGCGGCCCGCGCGTCGGGTCGCCTCCGCTGCTGTCTCCGGCCGCGAAATTCACGGGAACGAACCAGCGCTTGAGACCGTCGCAGTACTATCGCGGCACTGATCGGCGGTGACGCAATCGGTTCGATCCTGGGGGGACGAGCGTGGCACTGAATGTCGCACCGGAGGCCTTGACCGCGCACAGCCAGGGCTCCGAGGGGGTGTCGCAGCACCTGGACCAGCTGTCCTCGGTGCTGGAGCAGGCGCGGGTCAGCGACGACTGCTTCGGCCCGATCGGTGAGCTGCTGGCGTTCGCCTACTTCGACTCCCTGGAGGAGTGCCGCGACCTGGCCAAGCAGGCCGGCGGCTTCATGAGCCACATCTCCTCGGCGGTCCAGGACTGCGCCAAGGACTACCAGGAGATGGACCAGACGCAGGCCGACGACCTCGGCAAGATCGACCTCAGCGGGATGCGCGTGTCCGGTGGCGGACCCGCCTCGCTCGGCGCGGTCAACGGCGCGGGCGGTCCGGGCAAGAGCTACATGGAGCAGACGACCGAATACGGCTCGTCCGCCGCCTCGACCAGCGGTGACCTGGCGCGAGCGGACAACCCGCCGGACGTCGCGATCGCCACCGTCAACGCCCGCATGGAACAGCTGCAGATGGTCACCAGCCCTGGGCAGTCCTTCATGGACAACGGGCTCGGATTCCTGGTGTCGCTGGTGATCAGCCCGCTGGTGGAGTTCGTCCTCGAACCCGCCATCGGCGACCCGGAGCAGATGCGCAGCACCGGCAAGGGCTGGGAGCAGGTCGCCGAGTGGCTGGACAAGCTCGGCGAGCAGGAGAAGCAGCGCGCCGAAGCCACCAAGCCGCACTGGGAGGGCCAGGCGGGCGACGCCTTCCGCAAGCAGCTCGACGAGTTCTCCGGCGGCGCGAGCGCGTTCGCCTCGGAGGTCCGCGGCCTCACCCAGATCCTGAACATGGCGGCCGACCTCTTCGACATGTTCGTGGAGATGGCGATCGACATCATCCAGGAACTCGTGATCGGCCTCATCATCGAGTGGATCGCAGCCCTGGCCGCCTCCTGGATCACCGCCGGAGCCTCGGTCGGCGCCGCCTCCGGCCTGACCGCTTCGCAGGTCGCCATCACCGGCACCCGCCTCGGCACGAAGGTCGCCGAACTCCTCCACAAGCTCAAGCCGCTGGTCACGAAGCTGGAAGAGCTCCTCAAACAACTCCGCAGCGGCCCCCTGCGCAAGGTCGTCGAGAAGATGAACGACCTGCGTGGCGGGAACATGGCCCAGCAGTGGGTCGCCCGCCAGATCGACGGAAACCCCCTTGCGAAGATGGTCACGCGCGGCGATACCGATGGCGTCCGCAATGCGCAGCGCGGAGTCCGGGAAGCGGAAGAGGCGCTCGCGCAAGGTCGGCCTGGAGCGCAGGCGGATCTCAACAGGGCGACCCGCGACCTGGAGCGCGCCAACGCACAGGACATGGCTTCGACGACCGGCAATCGTTATGCCAACCAGGCGAGGACCGATCACAACGGTGACGTCATCTACCGGCAGGATTCAAACGGGAATCCTGTTCGATCGTGGGGCGGTGATCTTCAGCCGGAGATGGAGCGGGCGACGGGCGAGCAGGCATTGGCCACCAATGCAGTGCAAGCCGGGCTCGGTGCAGCCGGACTGAGCGGTGAGCACCGCTGGCAAGATGCCGTCGTGCACGAGGGAAGTGCGGCGGTGGCGCAAGAGGGCATCGAGCAGGGTGTGAAGTACGGCTACGACAAGGCTCAGGACCCGTCGAGCTCCGAGGATCGGCAGGCGGCCACGGACAGTGGATTCAGCGTCTGAGAAGGGGAACCGTATGTCGGTGTCCAGGGCGCTCTCGGCGCCGTTGGTGGCTCGCGAATGGTGGTGTGCTCGCGATGAGCCGCTGCTGTGGGCCCTCTGGCAAGAGGACATGGCTTACAAGGTCAAGGGGTTGGACGCGAGCGGCGCCCCTACCGAGAGCATGGGCAAGCGTTTCGCGAGGGGCGGCGGAAAGGCCGCTGCCGCTGTAGGGAACTTCGCGGGGGACGCGTTGCTGACGATGGCGTTCGGCAGCGGCGACAGCGGCGACCGTGGTGGCGCAGGGGGTAACAGCGGTCGTCGGACTGATCTGACCGTGTTCGGCGGCGATCCGGATTGTGCCGCGGTGCGAGCGGTCCGCAGTACCGTTCCCGCAGAGGGGTCGCCGTATCGCATGCTGTGGGTTTTGACGCCTCGACGGCTGGGTGTAGCGGTGGAATTGCTTGCGCGGCCGGGCTCGGCCGGTCAGCCCGGTGCTGGGAAAGAAGCGGAGAAGTTCGGGAAGAACATCTCCGGCGAGCCGATTCGGCCTGAGCGCGTGTTGCCGTGGTTGGACTTCAGCGCCGCAGACATCGCGGATTGCCGCCCGATCGGATCGAAACATCCCATGACGTGCGCGATCACACTGCGCGATGGATCCGGCTTCGGGTTGAACGCCCGTCGGCCGCAAGGCGTCCCGGTCATGGTCGACGCCCTGCAAGCGTTCATGCGCGGACAGCAATGGAGCGGACGTGGCTGATCTCAACGAACTGGATCGGGAGATCCTGGAGCGCAAGTGGTCGGCGAAGCTGGCCGAGAAGTGGCTGGTCGACGGCGAGCAGCTGTTGTGGCTCGTGCTTCCGGAGCAAGGCTATGTCGGTTCTACGGTGTCGGGGCGAACCCTCGTCCCGCACTCCCCGGTCCTCGAAGTGATCACATCCACTGTGGACACCTCGGATTGGCCCTTGCCGAGCGAGCTCGTCACGTCCGGCCGGTATTTGAACGACGAGTGGGCCGACGATCCTTCCATCATGTGGTGGGTGTTCGCCGATTCCGCTGAACGTGACGCGGTCCGATTCGGCGATCGCCTCGCGACGGTTCCCGGCGAAGCGTTCCTCGCGTTGAGCTCGAATCGGCTGGCCGTGATCGTCGAACAGGGCAAAGTCAGCGCGCGACAGGCAGAGCAGCGTGATGAGTCGAGCACCGGATGGTTCGGGAAGGTCCGTTCGGTGGCCGCACAGGTTCAGCAGGCCGCGGAGGGTGTTGCCGCGCTCAAGGATGCCAAGCAGCCGCACTCGTACGTGGAAGTGCCGATCGCACGCGTCGCCGCCGTGAACTTCGCGCCGCTCGGCCGCAACATTCCGCGGGAGCCGTTCTTGCGGATCGACTTCGCCGATGGATCGATCTTGTTCGCCCGCCATTACCTAGCGGAAGCCCACGCGCCGAAGTTCCCAAGCTCCCGCTGACCCCGCACCGGGGATGTTGCCAAGCGTGCCCCGGCACGGCGAGCATGGCGTCGCGAGTGTGCATCTCACGACGGAGGACGGCGTCATGCGTTCCAGCAGCGAAGGCATTCTGACCACTCAAGCGGGCAGCTTGCCGCGGCCCGAGGCGCTCATCGAGTGGAACGCGGCGGACGGTGGGGATGCCGCGGCCTACCGGGAGGAACTGGACGCGGAGCTGGCCGCGCTCGTGGTCCGGCAGCGCGACCTCGGCATCGGGTTCGTCGGTGACGGGGAGTTCGGCAAGGCGACCAGCCAGAAGGTGGATTACGGCGCCTGGTGGTCGTACTCGTTCCAGCGGCTCGGCGGCCTGGAGCTCGGCAGGACCGCGCTGGCGGACGTGACGGGGCAGCGCGCGAAGCCGACGGGCGAGGTGGAGCTGACGACGTTCGGCAACCGCCGAGACCGGACGCGGTTCGCCGACGCCTACGCCGATCCGACGTCGGGCGCGGCGGTGAGCAGCAGCGCGAAGGTGTTCCCGACGTGCACCGGGCCGTTGACCTACACCGGTCAGGAGGCGATCGCCTCGGACATCCGCGGGTTCAAGCGGGCGTTGGCGGCGGCCGGGCTGGAGGAGGGGTTCATGACCTCCATCGGGCCGGGCAGCTGTTCGCGCATCGGCAACGAGCACTACGCCGACGAGGAGGAATTCCTCTACGCCTGCGCGGATGCGATGCGCGAGGAGTACGAGGCGATCATCGACGCGGGGCTGATCCTGCAGATCGACGACCCGGCGATCGCGGAGAACTGGGATCAGATCAACCCGGAGCCGACGGTGGAGGCCTATCGGGACTTCACGATGCGGCGGGTGGAGGCGCTCAACCACGCGCTGCGCGGGCTGCCGCCGGAGCGGATCCGGTTCCACCTGTGCTGGGGGAGTTGGCACGGCCCGCACACCACGGACCTGCCGATGCGCGACCTGGTGGACGTGCTGCTGTCCATCAACGCGCAGGCCTACGCGTTCGAAGCGGGCAACGTGCGCCACGAGCACGAGTGGAAGGTGTGGCGGGACGTCGCGCTGCCCGAGGGCAAGCTGCTGCTGCCGGGTGTCGTCAGCCACGCCACGAACGTCGTGGAGCACCCCGAGCTCGTCGCCGACCGCATCGTCCGGTTCGCGGAGTGCGTCGGCCGGGAGAACGTGGTCGCCTCCACGGACTGCGGCCTCGGCGGGCGGGTGCACCCGCAGATCGCCTGGGCGAAGCTGGAATCCCTGGTGGCGGGGGCGGAATTGGCGACCGCGAGGCTGTGGGCCTGATTCGTCCGCTGTGGACCTGGTCCTGAGGTCGCGGGCGGGAACCCGACGGTTTCCGCCCGGTCAGGATCTGGGGGCGTCACCGTCCGGTCGCTGTGCGGAACCGGACGGTGCGCTCAGCGGGAACCGGGCCGTGAAGTGCGCGCCGCGGTCGGAGTCGTTGATGACGACCGAACCGTGGTGCAGGTCCGCGATCTCGCGGACCAGCGCCAGGCCGAGCCCGGAACCGCCCTGCTCGCGGGCGCGGGCGGTGTCCAGGCGGGCGAACCGTTCGAAGACCTGATCGCGGGACTCGACGGGAATGCCGGGTCCGTCGTCGACGACGTCCAGCCGGGCGCACCCGTCCTCGGCGCGCAGCCGCAGCGCGACCCGGTGTTCGGCGTGGGCTTCGGCGTTGTCCAGCAGGTTCGTGATCAGCCGGGCGAGGTGGGTGCGGTGGCCCCGCACGACGATCCCCGGTTCGAGCTCGACGGCGCGTTGCGGTTCGGCCGGAGCCCGCCGGGCGACGGTGTCGGCGGTCAGCGAGCTCAGGTCGAGCTCGTCGCCAGGGGCAGGGGTCGTGCCGTCGATCCTGGCCAGCGCCAACAGGTCCGAGGTGAGCCGCTCCAGCCGGTCCAGGTCGTGCAGGGTGCCTTCGGCGATGCTCGGCCAGTGCGCCCGGTCCGGGTGCGCCTGCGCCACCTCCAGCGGGGTGCGCAGCGCGGCCAGCGGGCTGCGCAGCTCGTGGGAGGCATCGGCGACGAACCGCCGCTGCCGCCGCACCGAATCGTCGAGCCGGTCCAAGGTGTCGTTGAGCGTCAAAGCGAGCCGCGCGATCTCGTCCCCGCTGGCGGGCACCGGCATCCGCCCGCGCAGGTCCTGCGCGGACAGGCGGGTGAACTCGTGCCGGATGGCCTCCACGGGGCGCAGCGCGCGTCCGGTGCTGAACCAGGTGAGCGTGGCGACGACGGCCAGCAGCACCGGCATCCCGAACAGCAACCCGGTGGCTGCGGTCTCCGTCGCGCGCTGCACCGACCGGGTGGAGGCACTCGCGATGAGCGTCTGGTTCCCCGTGGGCGTGACGACGGTCGCGGTGGCGGTGCGCAGCGGAGCCATGCTTTCCGCACCGGCCGGGATCGGTCGCGGGCCCAGCTGTTCGGCCGGGTCGACCGGTTCGGCCGGGGCCACCGGTTCGGGCAGGTCCGCCGGGGCAGGCGGTTCGAGCGTGTCCGCAAGCTCGCCCGTCATCGGCGCCGACCCCGGTTCGAGGTCCGGTCGGGCGGGCACGCTGCCGGCCGGGTCATCGGCGGGGACGGCGCGGACCCGCACGGTGCCCGACGGTTCCTCCGGGATGCCGCTGCCCGCCACGACGGAGGCGCTCGCCGCGCTGAGCTGCTCCTGCAGCGCCGCGTCGAGCTCTTCGTTGAGCCTGCCGTTGAGGTGCCCGACCAGCACCGCGCCGATGGCGACGACGGCGAGCGCGACGATGGTGGTGGCGGTGATCGTGGTGCGGGCCCGGATCGACAGCCGCCGCAGCAGCAGGCGGTCACGCATCGGAGGCCCCCTCCGCGTCGAGGCGGTAGCCGTGGCCGCGGACGGTGCGGATGCTGCGCACGCCGAACGGGCTGTCGATCTTGCGCCGCAGTGCGCTGATGTGCACTTCGACGAGGTTCACGTCGGGCTCGTCGGCGAAGTCCCAGCCGTCCTCCAGCAACCGGCGCTTGGACACCACGCGGCCGCGGCTGCGGGCGAGGACTTCGAGCAGCGCGAACTCCTTGCCGGTCAACGAGATGTCCTGGCCCGCGCGGGCGCAGCTGCGCCGGGCCGGGTCGAGCACCAGGTCGCCGACGCGCAGCACCGCCGGGCGCTCCGCGGGCCTGCGGCGGATCGCGTTGCGCAACCGGGCCAGCAGCACCACGTAGGAGAACGGTTTCGTCACGTAGTCGTCGGCGCCCGCGTCGAGCGCCTCCGCCTCGTCGTACTCGCCGTCCTTCGCGGTGAGCATGATGATCGGCGTCCAGTTCTCCGCCGCCCGCAGCCGCGCGCACACCCGGTAGCCGTTGAGGCCGGGCAGCATGATGTCCAGCAGGATCGCCGCGTACTCGCGCTCCTCGGTGAGCCGCAGCGCGTCGAGGCCGTCGCCGGTGACGTCCACCGCCCACCCCTCGGCTCCCAGCCCGGTGCGCAGCGCTTCCGCGACGCGACGTTCATCCTCGACGACGAGCACCCGCATGCGGATCAGCATGCCAGCCCTGCCTGAAGCGATCTTCAGGAAGCTTCAGCTCCGCTCCAGCGAAGATCGGCATCGTCGTCCTCGTCGCGGTGCACACCGCGGTCCACCAGACGCAGAGGAGTTCACAACGATGCGGAACAAGCTCGTTTCCCGCGCCGCCATCATCGTGGCCGGAGCCGCCGTGCTCGGCCTCGGTGGCGCCGGTTCGGCTCTCGCGGAGGCCGCTCCGGCTCCGGCGGAGGCCGCGCCGGTCCAGGGCGCGCCGCTCGCACCGGGCGTCCCGGCGGAGGCGGCTCCGGCGGTGCCGCTGCCGCCGTGCGGCATCCCGTCCGACGACCCGGAGGGTTCGGTGCCGCCCGGAATTCCGTCGGGCGACCCGGAAGGGTCCGTTCCGCCGCTGCCGGGTGTGCCTTCGGACGACCCGGAGGGTTCGGTTCCGCCGCTGCCGGGCGTCCCGTCCGAGGACCCCGAAGGACCGGTCCCGCCGCTGCCCGAAGCCCCCGAGGCGGGCGAGACCATCCCGGCGCTGCCGACCGTTCCCTGCTGGGGACCCGCGCCCGGCCACGGCGTGCCGGTGCCCGCCCCGGCGCCGGGCGTGCCCGCTCCCGGCATCCCCGCTCCCGCGCCGGGCGTGCCCGCGAACGGCTGACGAGAATCCGGGGAGCCAGGTGACGCTCCCCGGTGACGCGGTGCCGGGAAGGACGTGGGGGTCCTTCCCGGCACGCGCGCGCCGAGATCACTCGAAGCGGCTGGTGTCCCCCGCGCCGCGGCGCACGATTTCGGCCTCACCGCTGGAGAAGTCGATGACCGTGGTCGGCTCGGTCCCGCAGTCGCCCGAATCCAGCACCGCGTCCACCACGTGATCGAGCCGTTCCTTGATGTCCCAGCCCTGCGTCAGCGGCTCCTCCTCGTCGGGGAGCAGCAGCGTGCTCGACAGCAGCGGCTCGCCCAGCTCCGCCAGCAGCGCCTGCGCGGTGACGTGCTCGGGGATGCGGATGCCCACGGTCTTCTTCTTCGGGTGCATCAACCGGCGCGGCACTTCCTTGGTCGCCGGCAGGATGAACGTGTAGCTGCCCGGCGTGCTCGCCTTGATCGCGCGGAACACCGAGTTGTCGATGTGCACGAACTGGCCCAGCTGCGCGAAGTTCTCGCACACCAGGGTGAAGTGGTGCCGGTCGTCGAGCTTGCGGATGGTCTTGATCCGCTCCACACCGTTCTTGTTGTCCAGCCCGGTGCCCAGGGCGAAGCAGGAGTCCGTCGGATACACGATCACCCCGTCGGACCGGATGATGTCGACCGCCTGCCCGAGCGTGCGGCGCTGCGGATTGTCCGGGTGCACGTCGTAGTACCTGGCCATCCACCGAGCCTAGGATCACCCACCCCGTTCCGACAGCCCGCCCCCTCGGACAGCGCAGCGACGAACGATCAACGAGCACCCGCGTCGTCACTGGAAGGGCGGGATCAGACCTTGCTCGTGCGCCCAGCGCCGGAATCCACCGGTGCTGAAGGGCAGCCGGTATTCGCTCTCCAGCAGGTGATCGGCCACCGCGGAGATGAGATCGATCGACAGCAGGCCGTCGTGCAGCGCTTCGCAGAGGAACCCGAGCGTTCCCTTGCACGCCACTTGGTGCGCACGTGCGAGCTTGCGCGGAGGGCCGTCGTCGATGACCGCCGTCGCCCCGTTCGCCTTCGCGTAGGCGAGCACGCCGCATTCGCCGAGGTTTCGCCCTTTCGCCGCAAGCATCTCAGCGAAACGCGCGAACTCGGACAGCTCGTCCGGGCCGGTGAGCGCTCGGTGTTCGAGCCACACCGCATCGAGCACGAGCTTCAGGTGCACTCGCTGCTCGGCGCCCGCCCGAAGCTCGTCGACGACGGTGTCGGGGATGACCGCGGTCCGATCGCCGACGACCACGCGCAGGATTCCGAGCCAGCCTTGCTGGGCGAAGTGGCTGAGCGGTCCGGTGTCGAACACCAGCACGCCGGGGGTTGCGCCCATCTCAGATGTACTGCCAGATCTGGTCCTCGCCGCGTTGCGGCAACGTGGGCAGCATGTCCTCGGTCCACGTGTCGAGGAGCAGGTCCATCGCTCTGGCGGCCGTGATCGACTCGCTCCGGAACAGCCGGAGGACCGCGCGCTCGTACTCGCGCGGCAGCGCTGGCGGGGCGAGTTCGTCGCCGACGACGAGGTCCAGTTCGACGATGTCGGCCCTGTTCGTCCGGGTGGCCCTGATCCGATCGGCGTCCGGTCGCGCTGCGAGGCCGAGCTCGATGAGCCTTCTGGCGAGGGTCGCCATGTCGACGCGGTACGAGCTCGCGATGCGCACCGCCGCGGTGCGGGTGTCCCCGTCGGCGGACGTGTGCTGCTCCCACACCGCGCGGAGGCTCTGGGCCGGCAGCAGGAGAGCCCGGGCGAACCGGTCGAACAGCGCTTCGCGGTGCTCCGCCCCGAGCGTCTCGGCGATCCGCCAGTCCACCGCGTAGTCGTCGGCGACGAGGAAGTGCCCGAGCTCGTGGGCCAGGGCGAGACGTCGCCTGCCGACGCGGAGTCCACCGTTGACGATCGCGACCCCGCCGGTGTCGAGCAGCACGGTCGCCGCATCGGCGGATTCCGCTCCCAGGTCGAGGGAGAACGGGAACAGGCCGACCGCGGCAACCTTCTCGGCGAGTCCGGTGCACGGTCCGTCGAGCGGCACGCGGAGCAGATTTCGCGCTGTGGCGGCGAGTTCTTCCGCTCCGGCCGCGGTTTCCGGCATCGTCCGCGCCTGCACCGCGGCGGGGGTGATGCGGTCGTCGTGGCGCAGGACGAATTCGACTTCGCGGGTGATGCGTTCGGCCATCGCGTCGATGCGAGGACTCGGAGAGCCGGGATCCTGAGCGTTGCGGCGCGAGACGAGCGCATGTGGAGCGTCGTCGAGGAACCATTCGATCCGCATCTGCAGCGCGGCCGCGGTCCGGCCCAGTTCCACGGCGGACACGCGGCGTTGACCGGACTCGATCTTCGCGATGGCCGAGCGGTCGATCCCGACCTCTGTCGCCAGTTCTGCCTGCGTCACTCCGGCCCGGCCGCGCGCTTCGCCGATCCTGCGGCCCAACGCCTCGGCATCCATCCCCATTGTGCGATTCTAGAACATCGCTGGCTCTGCCTGCGGGAACGCGGGCGTGCTCATTCGAGTGGACGTGCGCGCGCCGGTATCGCCGCGCAGCGCATTGGTATCCCCGCACGTGAAAGCGGGCCGCCCGATCGTTCGGGCGGCCCGCTTCGGCGTGCTTCGGTCACCAGCCTCGTTCGCGCCATTCCGCGAGGTGGGGGCGCTGCTCGCCGAGGGTCGAGTCGTCGCCGTGGCCCGGGTAGAACCAGGTGTCGTCGGGGAGCTCGGCGAAGATCCGGTTCTCCACGTCGTCGACCAGCGAGGCGAAGTCCTCCGGCGAGTTCGTCTTGCCGACCCCGCCGGGGAACAGCGAGTCGCCGGTGAACAGGTGCGGGTGGCCCGCCGGGTCGCGGTAGACGAGCGCGATGGACCCGGGGGTGTGGCCGCGCAGGTGGATCACCTGCAGCTCGGCGTCGCCGACGGAGACGGTGTCGCCGTGGTCGACGAGGCGGTCCGGCGGCACCGGCAGCGCCTGCGCGTCCGCCGGGTGCGCCAGCGTGTAGCAGCCGGTCTGGCCCGCGACCGCGCCCAGCGCCTGCCAGTGGTCACCGTGCTGGTGCGTGGTGACGATGCTGCGCAGCCGGGGCCGGTCGTCGTCGTGGCCCAGCAGGTCGGCGAGCCGTTCCGAATCGTTGGCCGCGTCGATCAGCAGCGCGTCGCCGGTGCCGCGGCAGGTCAGCAGGTACGCGTTGTTGTCCATCGGGCCGACCGACACCTTCGTGATGGTCAGCGCGTCCAGCACCCGCTTGGCGGGGGCGCCGCCGGGTTCGACATGGCCGGTGTACTGCTCGTATGCCTCCACGCGGGGAACCCTATCGCTTCGGCGAGGCCTGCCTCACAGCCACACCGGCAGCTCCGGCGCCTCGCCTTCCAGCGCTTCGTTCCCGGTCCGCCCGAGAAGCCAGCCGAGCATCGCGCCCGGAGTCCCGCGCACCTGGGCGGGCGGGGAGGTGGTCCCGCGCAGCTCCCACGTGCGCAGGTGCCCGTCGGCGAAGTCCACGACGACCGTCACGGCGGGCACGTCGGGCCTGCCGCCGAACGTCTGGACGGTGTCCTCCAGCAGCTGCTCGACGTCCGGTTCGGGGATGTCGGCGAAGCCGAAGCCGTGGTCGAGGTCCGCGAGGTGCACCCAGACCTCCAGCAGCCGCTTGCGCAGCACGTCGCGCGCGGGCATCGGCTGGCGGCCGACGACCTCGGCGTCCCACGCCGACTCCGGCAGCGTGCGCACGGCGTGCGCGAAGCGGCCGTGCGAGGCGACCACGTCCTCCAGCAGCAGCCGGTGACCGCGCACCGCGCCCTCCTGGATGTCGGCGTCCCGGTCGGCGGGGCTGGCGTACATCGGGTGCTCGGCGCCGGTCCGCGCCCAGATCAGCAGGTTCAGCAGCCCATCGGCGTTGCGCGCCAGGTGGGTGAGCACGTGCGCCCGCGACCATTCCGGCAGCAGGCTGGGCCGTCGCACGCTCGCGTCGTCGAGCGCCTTGCCGACCTCGAGCAGCCGGTGCGTGCCCGCTTCGATCGCGGACAGGGCGGCGGTGACCTGTTCGGTGGACTGCTGGGCTCCGGTGGGCACGTGGGTGCCGCCGGCGCCGAGGACGGTGTCAGCCATCGGATTCCTTGAAGTGTGCAGGAAAGTGCTCCGGACGTGGCAGGGGAGTACCCGAGAGTAGGGGCACAGGTGTGTCCCCCGACAGTGCCCAATCCGGGGAAATTTGCGTATGGTCGCGCAAGGGCGTGCTAATGGCTGCGGAATAACGCACCGCTGTGCGCGTTGCATCCTGATACGGCCTGTGACGAGGGACGACGCGGCACTGTCGGGGGTCCGGCATAGCATGGCCGCGCGACGTCCGAACACCGCCGAGCGCGGCAACGCCGACCTGCTCGGCTCCGCGCCAGGTCGACCGACCAGGGGCTCGTGCCCCGCCAGGGCCGCCGTCACGGGGAGCCCGGCCGGGTCGTCCGAGGGTGGGCGATGCCGCGGCCCGGTGCCGGCGGGCGCGTCCAGCGAACCGGCGAGAACTTCCGAAAGGATCACAGTGGCCGACCGCCTCGTCGTCCGCGGCGCCCGCGAGCACAACCTGCGCGGGATCGACATCGACCTGCCGCGCGACAGCCTGATCGTGTTCACCGGACTGTCCGGCTCCGGCAAGTCCAGCTTGGCCTTCGACACCATCTTCGCGGAGGGACAGCGGCGCTACGTGGAGTCGCTGTCGGCTTACGCGCGGCAGTTCCTCGGCCAGATGGACAAGCCCGACGTGGACTTCATCGAGGGCCTGTCGCCCGCGGTGTCCATCGATCAGAAGTCGACCAGCCGCAACCCGCGCTCCACGGTGGGCACCATCACCGAGGTCTACGACTACCTGCGGCTGCTCTACGCCCGCGCCGGCAAGCCGCACTGCCCGACCTGCGGTGAGGCGATCAGCAAGCAGACGCCGCAGCAGATCGTCGACCAGGTGCTGGCGATGCCGGAGCGCACCAAGTTCCAGGTGCTGGCGCCGGTGATCCGCGGCCGCAAGGGCGAGTACGTCGACCTGTTCGAGCAGCTGCAGTCGCAGGGCTACGCGCGCGCCCGGGTGGACGGCGTGGTGCACCAGCTGGAGTCGCCGCCGACGCTGAAGAAGCAGGAGAAGCACGACATCGCCGTGGTCGTGGACCGGCTCACGGTGAAGGCGAACGCGAAGCAGCGGCTCACCGACTCGGTGGAGACGGCGCTGCGGCTCGCCGACGGGCTGGTGCTGCTGGAGTTCGTCGACGTCGACGAGGGCTCCCCGGAACGCGAGCGGAAGTTCTCCGAGCACCTGGCCTGCCCGAACGGGCACCCGCTGGGCGTGGACGAGCTGGAGCCGCGCTCCTTCTCGTTCAACTCGCCCTACGGCGCCTGCCCGGACTGCGCGGGCCTGGGCATCCGCAAGGAGGTCGACCCGGAACTCGTCGTGCCCGACGAGGAGCTCTCGCTGGGCGAGGGCGCCATCGCGCCGTGGGCGGGCGGGCACACCGCCGAGTACTTCACCCGGCTGCTGACCTCGTTGTCGGAGTCGGTCGGGTTCCGGATGGACACCCCGTGGGACAAGCTGCCGACGAAGGTGAAGAAGGCGGTGCTGCACGGCACCAACGACCAGGTGCACGTGCGCTACAAGAACCGCTACGGGCGCCAGCGCTCCTACTACGCCTCCTACGAGGGCGTCATCCCGTTCCTGGAACGGCGCCTCGACCAGACCGAATCGGACTACGCCCGCGAGAAGTACGAGGGCTACATGCGCGACGTGCCGTGCCCGTCGTGCGACGGGACGCGGCTCAAGCCGGAGATCCTCGCGGTCACGATGGAGAACGCCGAGCACGGCGAGCTGTCCATCGCCGAGGTCAGCTCGCTGAGCGTGCGCGAGTGCGCGGCGTTCCTCAACGCCCTGGTGCTGGGGCACCGCGAGGAGATGATCGCGGGCCGGGTGCTCAAGGAAGTGCAGGCGCGGCTGGGATTCCTGCTCGACGTGGGCCTGGACTACCTGTCGCTGGACCGCGCGGCGGGCACCCTCTCCGGCGGTGAGGCGCAGCGCATCCGGCTGGCCACGCAGATCGGCTCGGGCCTGGTCGGCGTGCTGTACGTGCTGGACGAGCCGTCGATCGGCCTGCACCAGCGGGACAACCACCGGCTGCTGGAGACGCTGAGCAGGCTGCGGGACCTGGGCAACACGCTCATCGTCGTCGAGCACGACGAGGACACGGTGCGCAGCGCCGACTGGGTCGTCGACATCGGTCCGGGCGCGGGCGAGCACGGCGGCAAGGTCGTGCACAGCGGCCCGTACAAGGAGCTGCTGGACAACGAGGATTCGCTGACCGGTGATTACCTGGCCCGGCGCAAGCGGATCCCGATCCCGCAGACCCGCCGCAAGCGGGACCCGAAGCGGCAGCTGACCGTGGTGGGCGCCAAGGAGCACAACCTCGGCAAGATCGACGTGTCGTTCCCGCTGGGCTGCATGGTCTCGGTCACCGGCGTCTCCGGTTCCGGGAAGTCGACGCTGGTCAACGACATCTTGGCGTCGGTGCTGGCGAACAAGCTCAACGGCGCGCGCCAGGTCCCCGGCAGGCACACCCGGATCAAGGGCGTGGACCAGGTCGACAAGCTGGTCCAGGTGGACCAGTCGCCCATCGGCCGCACCCCGCGTTCGAACCCTGCGACCTACACCGGGGTGTTCGACCGCATCCGCAAGCTGTTCGCGGAGACGACGGAGGCGAAGGTCCGCGGCTACCTGCCGGGCCGGTTCTCCTTCAACGTCAAGGGCGGCCGGTGCGAGGCGTGCGCGGGCGACGGCACGTTGAAGATCGAGATGAACTTCCTGCCGGACGTGTACGTGCCGTGCGAGGTGTGCAAGGGCGCTCGCTACAACCGCGAAACGCTCGAAGTGCATTACAAGGGCAAGACGATCGCCGAGGTGCTGGACCTGCCCATCGAGGAGGCCGCGGAGTTCTTCGAGCCGATCAAGGCGATCCACCGCTACCTGAGCACCTTGGTGGACGTCGGCCTCGGCTACGTGCGGCTCGGCCAGCCCGCGCCGACGCTGTCCGGCGGTGAGGCGCAGCGGGTGAAGCTGGCCAGCGAGCTGCAGAAGCGCTCCACCGGTCAGACCGTCTACATCCTCGACGAGCCGACGACGGGCCTGCACTTCGAGGACATCCGCAAGCTGCTCGGCGTGGTCAACGGCCTCGTCGACAAGGGCAACACGGTGATCGTGATCGAGCACAACCTGGACGTCATCAAGACCTCCGACTGGCTGCTCGACCTCGGTCCCGAAGGCGGGTCCGGCGGCGGCGAGCTCGTCGCCCAGGGCACGCCGGAGCAGGTCGCCGAGGTCGAGGAGAGCTACACGGGCCGCTACCTGGCCCCGATCCTCGCGGAGGACTGAGCAGCCCCGTGCCACCCGGCGTCGATCCGGGTGGCACGGGTCCGGACCTCAGTCGCCGAGCCAGGTGCAGCCCTCGGGCCTGGCCGCGGTGTTGGCCTGGTGATCGCCGCACACCAACAACGTGCGGCTTTCCTGCGCACCGCCTTCGATGCGTTCGATGGTGATCGCCTTGTGCACCGGGACCTGATCGTTCATCGGGTCCTGGTCGCTGCGGTCGTAGACGATCGCGCCGGTGCTGCCGGTCAGCATGCTCTTGGTGTGCGACAGCTCGTTCCACACGGTGAGCCCGTTCAGCGGCAACCCGTTGTACTTGAACTGGTCCACGGCCTGGCCGAGCAGTTTCATCGCGTCGCGGGCCAGCGCGGACCGTCCTTGGCTGGTGCTGCCGGAGTGCTGCAGCTTGTTGAACGACACGTAGTCCAGCCGGAGATCGGTGTGGTCCGGCATCTGGTCGTCGAGCACGAACTTCGTGATGTCGTCACCTGCGATCAGCTGCGGTCGTTCGTCGGGGTCGCAGGTCTGGTTGCTCAGGAATTCGTTGAGCCGTTCGGAACGCCCCGCGAAGAACAGCACCGTGTCCCGGCCGCACGACCGCGCGACGGTCGCGTTGTCGTCGGTCACGCTGACCTCGGCGATGCCGCGCCCGATGAGCTCGCGGCGCACGTCGGCGGCGAGGTTCTCGCTGTAGGCGTCGCCGCTCTCCTGGTAGATGGTCGCTCTCCGCACGGGGACGTCGAGGTGGTCCTGGATGTACCGGCCGACCACTGCCGCCTGGTCCTTGTTCGGCGGTGCCACTTGGAAGTACAGCTTGCTGGACTTCCACATCGAATCCGCCGAGGTGGTGATCCCGATGGTGGGCAGCCCGCCGTCGCCCAGGTCGGCGATGGCCTCCTTCGTGATCTCCCTGCTGCCGCCCATGCCCACCACGCCGACCACCGGTGACGTCGCTTCGCGCGGTGCGCCAGGCCGCCGGGCGTCCCCGCGTGCGGTGGCGTTCGTGCTCTCGGCTTCCCGCGCGATCGCGTTGATCCGTTCGGCGACGTCGGGGGCGTGCCGCATGCCTTCGCCGCCGTTGGCGATGAGCACCCGCAGCGGCAGCCGGGCCATGCGCGACTCCTCCTGCGCGTCGGCGACGCCGTGCAGCTCCTCCAGGGCCGCGGTGAGCGCGGTCGAATCGGAGTTGGTGGTCGTCAGGACGCTGAAGTAGACGATCGTGACGTACGGCAGGTCCGTCTGATTCCGGTGCAGTTCGTCGGCTTGCTCGTTGAGGTCGTGGATCCGGATCTGCGCCCGCTCGAGGGCTTCGCGCGTCACGTCTCCCTCTCCGTCCGGCTGCGAGAACACGTATCCGTCCGACACGCCGACGCATTCACCGTTGTTGTCCCCGAATCCGTCCGGGTCCGCCCAGATCAGGTCGCCGCCGGCCCACGGCCGCAGTTGTCCGCAGTGCTGCGCCCATTCCTTCACGTACCAGCCGCCCGCCCCGGCCACGACGATCACCGCCAGCAGCGCGGGCACGACCCGCAGGGCGCGCGCTCGCTTGGTGCGGATCGGTGCCTGCCCGCGGGGGAAGGCGGGGAGCGGTTCCACATCGGTCGGCGGGTTCTCCACTCGCAGCGGCAGGTACCAGGCCGTGGGCGAGCGCTTCCGCCTGGCCTCCAGCAGCTGCTTCTGCCAGCCCTGCACCGTCATCGGCTCGGCGGGTGCGGTGCCGTGCGGCAGTTCTTCCGGGCCGCTGGCCACGACCAGCAGGGGGTCCCGCGCGCCGGTCTCGTTGCGCACGTCGTTGATCAGCCGGATCAGCAGCTCGCCGGTGGTGCCGGGGGTGACGCCCTGCAGGAGCAGCACCGGGTAGTTGTCGCGCCGCATCCAGCGCCACCGCCACACCCGGCGCGCGTAGGCGTCGGCGAGGTCTTCCAGCAGGGCGTGCACGAGGAACTTGCGCACCTGGTTGGCGTTCTCGTGCACCGACGGCGTGCTCAGCAGCCGCTGCGCGAAGCTCGCGAAGTCCGCGGATTCGCGCGGCGACAGGTAGTGCTGGCGCAGGGACCAGCGCGCGGGCCTGCGCAGCACCACGCCGCGCTGGATCGCGGGCGGCAGGGCCCAGGACAGCAGCATCGCGGGCAGCAGCAGGTACCAGGGCAGCCCGAGCGGTTCGACCCGGTGCACGGTCGCGTCGACGCGCGCGCCCGCCCCGGCTCCTTCGGCTTCGGCTTGGCGGTTCTTGAGCCCGAACAGCCGCCCGCGCACGTAGTTCCCGAGCAGTTCGCGGGCCTGCCGGTTCGGCACCTCGTCGGGTTCGGGCGGTTCCTCGTTGTGCTGCAGCAGGTAGCTGGCCAAGGCGTAGCGGCGGAAGCGGATCCGCCCTTGCCAGCGCCGTGAATCGTGCCGCCCCAGGCCGAGCGCGACCTTGTCCAGCAGCTGTTCCCGCATCAGCACCGAGGTGCTGAGCTCGTCGTCCGGCAAGGGCTGGCCGGCGTTGAGCAGCACGTGCGGCACCCCGCCGCCGAGGTGCCCGCCGAGCTGGGCGGTCAGCTCGTCCGGGCGGTCCTCCCGGACCAGGTGGAAGATCGGCTGCTCACCGACCGCCGAGAACAGGCCGGTGCGCCGCCAGCGGGACCCGATCACCGCGCGCAGCCCCTTGACCGGGATGGTGTTGTCCGGCATCCGGAACCCCCTCGATCCCCCCCCCGAAACGAACCGCTCAGAGTAGCGATTTCACCTGTCCGGGGGAGGGAGTCGCCGCGTCGGTGCGGGTTCTTCCCGTTGTCCTCGCGGGAATTCGCCCTTTCAGCCGAGCAGCTGACCCGATCCGGGCGCCTCAGCCACCGAACGCGAGCACCACGGCTCCGGCGAACGCGCCGGACTCCTCGGCGGGCGCGAGCAGTCCGGTGCCCGCGTCGCGGGCCAGCCGGGTGATCGTGCCGGAGCGCTGGTTCACCACGTGCAGCGCCGATTCGCCCGGCTCGAACGCGAAGTGCCGCGGCCACTGCCCGCCGGTCGGGGTGCTGCCGAGCCGTTCCAGGCCGTCGTCGCGCACGGCGAACACGGCGATCGTGTCGTCGCCCCGGTTCGAGGCGTACACGTGCGCGCCGTCGCCGGAGACCGCGATCTCGGCGGGGAAGTTCTCGCCGGTGGCGCCTTCGTCGCGGGTGTCGAGGACCTGCCCGGCGGTGAAGGCCGCGCCGTCCCAGTCCAGCACGGTGATCGTCGAGGCGTACTCGGCGAGCAGGTAGGCGCGCCCGCCGTCCGGGTGCCACGCGAGGTGGCGCGGCCCGGTCCCGGTCGGGACGGTGAGCTTCTGGCGCTGCACGAGCTTGCCGACCTCCAGCGCGTACACGAACACCGCGTCCGCGCCGAGGTCCACGGCCACCGCCAGATCACCGGCGGGAGCGATGAGCACCTGGTGGGCGTGCGGTTCGGCGGCGTCGTGGCGCACCAGGTCGGTCGCCTCGCCGACGCCGCCGTCGGGCTCGATGGGGTGCGCGGAGACGGTGCCGTCGGTGTAGTTCGCCGTCAGCAGGTACCCGTCGGGGTGCACGGTGAGGTGCGTCGTGCCGGATCCGCCGGTCTTCGCGCTGCCGAGCACCGCGGGCGCGGCGGGGTCGGCGAGGCTCAGCGCGGTGACTCCGCCCTGCTCCTGCTCGTTGGTGGTGTAGAGGACCCGGCCGTCGGGGGAGAAGGCGAAGAACGACGCGTCCGGGACGCCTTCGACGACCGCCGTGGAGGTCAGCTTCCCGGTCGCGGCGTCGAAGCCGGCCACTTCCAGCCCGAGGCCGACGGGTTCCGCGGAGGTCAGGCTGCCCACGTACGCCGTCGTCGTCGCGCGCGGCCCGGCCGCCGCGGTCAGCGGGGACAGCAGCGGCAGCGCGCTCGCTCCGGCGAGGACGCCGAGGAAGTTTCGGCGGCGCATCGGGTTCTGGGCGGGACCGGGCACGGTGGTTCTCCTTCGTCGGGTGCGTCGGCCGCCAGTCTCGTCGCCGCGCTCGACAATGGACCAGACCAAAATGGCCCAATCTCGTCCGCCCGAGATCGGCCGGGCGGCAAGACCGCCCGGCCGAGTCGGCTCACGGAGCGACGCGCAGCACCTGCTTGCCGCGGACCTCGCCGCTCTGCCCGCGCCGGTGCGCTTCGGCTGCCTGCGCCAGCGGCAACACCTCGTCGATCTCCACGGAGATCGTGCCGTCGTCGATGAGCTCACCGATCCGGCGCAGCGCCGTCCCGTCCGGCTCGACCAGGTATCCGGTGGCGCGCACGCCGCGCCGCAGGGCCCGCTCCAGCAGTTCGGGGGCGACGCCCGAGGGCACCGCGATCAGCAGCCCGTCCGGCTTGAGCACGTCCAGCGAGCGGGTGCTGGTGTCGTCGATGCCGTCCCCGACCAGGTCGAGGACCACGTCGACGTCGCCGGTGACCTCTTCGAAGCGGGTCTCCCGGTAGTCGATCACCTCGTCCGCGCCCAGCTCGCGCACCCAGTCGTGCTTGCTCGCGCGGGCGGTCCCGATCACGTGCGCGCCGAAGTGCTTCGCGATCTGCACCGCGAAGTGCCCCACCCCGCCGGAGGCCGCGTGCACCAGCACGCGCTGCCCGCGGGAGATCCCGGCGAGGTCGACCAGGCTCTGCCACGCGGTCAGCGCCGCCAGCGGCACCCCGGCCGCCTGGTCGTGGTTCAGCGTCGCGGGCTTGCGGGTGAACTGCCGGGCCGGTGCGGTCACGTACTCCGCGTAGGCGCCCGCCTGGCGCGGGAACCACGGCATGCCGTAGACCTCGTCGCCCGCGGTCAGGGTGTGCACGCCGAACCCGGTCTCCTCGACGATGCCGGAGACGTCCCAGCCGAGGACGAACGGCGGTTCGCCGAGCACGCCCGCCATGCCCCCGCCTTCGCGGGTCTTCCAGTCCACCGGGTTGACCCCGGCGGACACGACGCGCACCAGCACCTCGGTGGGCAGCGGGGACGGGCGCGGCACTGTCGTCTCGCGCAGCACCTCCGGTCCGCCGAGTTCGTCCTGGCCGATGGCCCGCATGGTCGTGTTGGTCATGATCCGTTCCCTGTCGTTCGTGCGCCGGAAGCCGAGGGGCGCGCATCCCGTCGGGCACCGCGGTGCGCGGCTGCCCTGCCGGGATACCCGCCCCTGCGGCGATCAACGCGCAGCGCCGGGTCCGGCATTCCGGCTCGGCCGCTACACCAGCAGGCTCAGCAGCGCGGCCATGGCGAAGCCGGTCAGCGACAGGATCGTCTCCAGCACCGTCCAAGTCTTGATCATGTCCTTGACGGAGATCCCGAAGTACCGCGAGATGATCCAGAACCCGCCGTCGTTGACGTGCGAGGCGATGATCGAACCCGCGGCGATGGCCACCGCGATCAGCGCCAGCCGCGGCTGCGAGAAGTCCGCGTCGGCCAGCAGCGGCGCCACGATGCCGCCGGTGGTCACGATCGCCACCGTCGCCGAGCCCTGCGCGATCCGCAGCCCGGAGCTGATCACGTACGCCGACACGATCAGCGGCAGCCCGGAGGCCTGCAGCGACCCGGCGAGCGCGTCGCCGACACCGGTCTCGGAGAGCACCTTGCCGAAGAACCCGCCCGCGCCGACGACCAGCAGGATCATGCCCAGCGGGCGCAGCGCCGCCGCCGTCAGCGTGGCCAGGTCCTGCCCGGTGAGGCCGCGCCGCGTGCCCAGCAGCCAGAACGCCGTCAGCACCGCGATGGTCAGCGCCACCACCGGATTGCCCAGGAACGTCAGCACGTCCAGCGCCGCGCCGGCGGGCAGCGTGATGCTGCCGAAGGTGCCGCCGAGGATCAGCAGCATCGGCAGCCCGATGACGAGCGCGACGACGCCGAGCTTCGGCTCGTCGCCGGACTCGGAGGTCAGTTCGGCGGGCGGTGCGGTGTCGGGGACGTCCACGTGGATGCGCTTGCCGATCCACGCCGGGAACAGCACGCCCGCCACGACGAACGCGGGAATGCCGCAGGCCAGGCCCATCAGGATGATCCAGCCGAGATCGACTCCGAGCAGCCCGGCGGCCACCACCGGCCCGGGGTGCGGGGGCAGGAACGCGTGCGTCATCGACAGGCCCGCGACCAGCGGCAGGCAGTACAGCAGGATCGACCGCCCGCCTTGCCGGGCGGCGGTGTAGACCAGCGGCGCGAGCACGAAGATGCCGATGTCGAAGAACACCGGGATGCCGAACAGCAGCCCGGACAACCCCATCGCCAGCGGCGCCCGGTTCTCCCCGAAGGCGGCGAGCAGCCTGCGGGTCAGCAGTTGCGCGCCGCCGGAGGCCTCCAGGATCGAGCCGAGGATCGCGCCGAGGCCGACGATCGCGGTGATGTGGCCGAGGATGCTGCCGAATCCGCTCTCCAGCAGCGATTCGCTGCTCTTCTGCGCGGAACCGACGAGGTCGGTGACGGGCACTCCGGCGGCGAGCGCCAGCAGCAACCCGGTGATGATCAGTGCGATGAACGGTTCCACCCGGAACCGGATGATCATCAGCAGCAATGCGGCGATGCCTACCGCGCACAACGTGAGCAGACCTGAGGTCTCCTGCTGCAACCAGTGCACTAAACCATCCACAGTGGACTCCTTGGGGGTCAGGAGGTGCGGCGTACCGCACGACCGGGCAGCGCGTCGGTGCGCCGCCCGGAGTCGAGGACGGGAACCCCGTTGACCAGCACCTGGTGCATCCCCGCGGCCGTGCTGCGGGGCTCGTCGAAGGTGGCGGTGTCGGCGACGGAGTCCGGGTCGAACAGCACCAGGTCCGCGACCGCGCCCTCCCGCACGCGACCGCGATCGGGCAGCCGCAACCGGTCCGCGGCCCGCGAGGTGAGGTGCCGGACGCACTCCTCCAGGCTCAGCACGCCCAGCTCCCGCACGTAGCGCCCCAGGTAGCGGGGGAAGGTCCCCCACGCGCGCGGGTGCGGCCGGGCACCGACCAGCAGCCCGTCGCTGCCACCGGTGTGCGCGGGGTGGCGCATGATCGCGCGCACGTTCTCCTCGTGCCCGACGTGCATCAGGCAGGAGGTGCCGAGCCGCTCGGAGACCAGCACGTCGAAGAACACCTCGGCGGGTTCCGCGCCGGAGGCCCTGGCGGATTCGGCGATGCTGCGCCCCACCAGGTGCCCGTTGCGCTCGGCGTCGCGCACCCCGTTGACCTCGATGGTCTCCCAGTCGACCGGCACCCCGTGGCAACCGTCGGAACCCGCCACCTCCATGGTGTGCCGGATCCGCAACCGGTCAGCCGGATTCCGCAGCCGCGCCAGCGTCGCCTCGACACCGCCTTCGGCGGCCCAGCTCGGCAGCAGCGCGTGCAGCGAGGTCGCCCCCGGCAGGTACGGGTAGCTGTCCATCGTGATGTCCGCGCCCGCGGCGAGCGCGTCGTCGACCAGCGACAGCAGCTCGGGCGCGCGGCCCCGGTTCACCTCGAAGTTCATCGTCGCGTGCGCCAGGTGCAACGGGCAGCCGGACGCGCGGCTCACCTCGATCATCTCCGCGTAGGCCGTGAGCGCCCCCGCGCCGTAGCTGCGGTGGTGCGGGCTGTAGAAACCGCCGTGCGCGGCCACGACCCGGCACAGCTCGGTCAGCTCCGCGTCCGAGGCGTACATGCCCGGCGTGTAAGTCAGCCCCGACGACATGCCGACGGCGCCCTCGGCGAGCGAGTCCGCGAGCACCTGGCGCATCCGGTCGAGCTCGGCGGGCGTGGCGTCCCGGTCGTCGTGGCCGACGCACAGCATCCGCAACGTGCCCTGCGGCACCAGGTACGCGGCGTTGACCGCGATCCCGGTGTCCAGCCGCGCGAGGTATTCGCCGACGCCGCGCCAGTTCCAGTCGAAACCGGGCGGGTCGTCGTTCCAGCCCGCGATCTGCGCCCGCACCGCCGCCAGCGTCGCGTCGTCGACCGGCGCGTAGGACAGCCCGTCCTGGCCCAGCACTTCCAGCGTCACGCCCTGCGAGACCTTCGCCAGGTGGTCCGGCTCGGCGAGGATCTGCAGGTCGGAGTGCGAGTGCATGTCGATGAAGCCCGGCGCGAGCACCAGGCCGTCGGCGTCGAGCACCCGCTCGCCGTCGAGCGCGCCCGGCGGGCCGATCTCGCTGATCCGCTCACCGCGGACCGCGACGTCGCCGCGGTAGCGGTCCCGCCCGGAACCGTCGACGATCGTCGCCGCGCGGAACACCCCGTCCATGTCGACCTCCGGTTCTCGCCGTGCGGGTCAGAAGAAGGTGCGCACCAGGTCGACCACGTTCTCCCCGTCGACCACCGGGATCAGCGGCCACTTGTCGAAGACGGTGCACGGGTGCGACAGGCCGAACCCGACCCAGTCGCCGATGCGCGGTTCGTCACCTTCGACGGCGAGGAACGCGTGCTGGTCGGCGAGCGAGGTCACCCGGCACGAACCGGGCGGGAGCTCCCGCGTCACCCCGTCGGCGCCGCGGAACACCTGCGGCTCCGGCAGGTCCTGGTCGAAGGACACGTCCCGGCGCCCCATCGTCACCAGCGCCAGGCCCGGCTCGGGGCGCGAGGTGATCTGCGCCCAGATCCGCATCGCGGGCAGGAACGGCGATTCCTCACCCGCCAGCCGGTGCGGGCGGCCGAAGGGGGAGTTGCGCCGGTACAGCCCGTCGTCGTGGGTGATGTAGGCGCCGCTGCGCAGCACCGGCAGCACCCGCGCGCGCGTCGGCCACGGCGCCGCGAGCGACTCCGCGACCTGGTCGAAGTAGGCGCTGCCGCCGCCGGTGACGATGATCTCGTCGGTCTCGAACAGCTCCGCGCGCTCGATCTCGCCCACCAGCGAACGCATCCGGGACATGTATTCATCCACAGTGGCCAGAGCTGAGTCCGCGGTGCCGTGCGCGGCAGCGCCCTCGTAACCGCCCACGCCCGCCAGGCGGAGGTTCGGGCTCGCCGCGACCGCCCGCGCCACCTCCAGGGCCTGCTGCACCGACCGCGCGCCGGTCCGGGCGCCGTCCCAGCCCAGCTCCACCAGCACGTCCAGCGGGCGCCGGCCGGAGTGGGCCCCTGCCATCAGCGCCACCCCGTCGGCCGAATCCGCCCAGCAGCTCACCGAGAACTCCGGATCCGCGTCGAGCTCGGCACCCAGCCAACGCAGCCCGGCCGGATCGAGCAGCTGGTTCGCCAGCAGCACCCGCCGCACCCCGAACGCCCGGTACACCCGCAACTGCGGGAGGTTCGCCGCGGTGATGCCCCACGCCCCGTGCTCCAGCTGCCGCTCGAACAGCCGCGGCGCCATCGTCGTCTTCCCGTGCGGGGCGAGCAGCACCCCGTGCTCGTGGCACCACCGCGCCATCGTCGACAGGTTGTGGGTGAGCGCGGCCTCGTCCAGCGTCAGCACCGGGCCGGTGAAACCGGAGCCGAACAGCGTCGGCTCGGAGCCGAGGAATTCCTCGACCGTGCGCCCGGACGACTCGGCTGGCAGGCCCTTGAACCGCCAGTCGAGGACTTCCTGGCGCAGCCGCGCCACCGCGTGCTGGTCGATGCCGGGTGCGGAGCGGGGCAAGGGGCCTCCAGTGCGAGCAGCGCGATCTGATCGGGAGATGATAAGCACTCGGACGGTGCAGTGGTCCAGACGAATCTTCGGACTCCGCCCTGGCCCGCCCATTCGCACCGGGAAACCGCCGAAACGCAGGAGGAACCATGCCCAGGACCATCATCACGAGCAGCGACGCCCCGACCCCGCCGCCGCACATCCCGCTCTCGCCGGGCGTGCGCAAGGGCAACATCGTGCAGGTCTCCGGGCAGACCCCGGTCGACCCCGCCACCGGTGAGCTCGTCGCGGGCGGCGTCCCCGAGCAGACCGAGCGCGCGCTGCGCAACGTCATCGCCGTGCTCGAAGCAGCCGGAGCCGGGCTGGATGACGTGCTGATGCTGCGCGTGTACCTCACCGACGTCTCGCAGTTCGCGGAGATGAACGAGACCTACGCCCGCGTCGTAGGCGAGCCCTACCCGGCCCGCACCACCGTCTACGTCGGCCTGCCCGCGGGCCTGCTCGTGGAGATCGACGCCCTCGCGGTGCTCGGCGACTGACCTCCGGCGGCCGGTGCTCGTCGTCGCAGGTTGCTCCGTTCCGGGGACCAGCGGGACCGAAGTCCGAAGCGGTGCGCGGTGGGCCGGTCGCGGCCGGTCGACCGCTCACCGCACCCGACCTTGACAACCGGGTGCGGTGCTCGGAAGGTGTCGATCAGTCACCCCGGTCCGCCCGGCCCGCCCGGAGCGGCAGCCAAGGAGGGCGGACATGACCACGTTCGGCGACCTCGACGGCCGGCTCGCGCAAGGCTGGGGCGGACGCAAACCCAACGGATGCCGGGTGATCGTGGTGCTCGCCCGCCGCGGCGGCACCACCGCGGCCGGGCTGCTGACCACGCTCACGGTCCCCACCGAGCGGCTCGCGCCGATCCTGGTCTCGGTCGGCGAGGACCGGGACTCCTGCACGGCGGTGCAGCCGCCGACGTTGCTGGTCGGCCACGAGGTCGCCGCCTCCGGGCGGACCGCGGCGCTGGTCTTCGGCGCGAGCCAGGTCGGCGTCGCGCAGGGCGTGCTGGACTCGGTGGCCGAGGGCCTGCTGGAAGCCGACCAGGAGACGATGGTCTTCGTGTCGTTGTGGTTGGACCACGACGCCGACGACGAGACGGCCGTGCGCTTCTCCGCGCGGGAAGCGGTCGGGGAGGCGATCCGGGACGCCGTCACCGGTCACACCAAGGAACGCATCCGCGGCCTCGTCGAGGAACGCGACCGGCTCACCCACCCGTACTACGGGGGCGACTGAACGCCCGCGGGCAGCGGGACGGGGTCAGTGCACCGGCCCGGTGTACTTCTCGCCGGGGCCCTGGCCAGGCGCGTCGGGAACGGCGCTCGCCTCGCGGAACGCGCGCTGCAGGCTCTGCAGTCCGTCCCGGATCGGCGCGGCGTGCAGCCCCAGGTACTCCACCGACGCCGTGACCAGTCCCGCGAGCGCGGTGATCAGGCGCCGGGCCTCGTCGAGGTCCCGGCTCGGCGCGGTGTCGGGGTCTTCGTCGCCCAGGCCGAGCTTCTCCGCGGCGGAGGACATCAGCATCACCGCGGCGCGGCTGATCACCTCGACGCTGGGAACATCCACCAGCTCGCGGACGTTGAGATCGGTGTCCGCCTCGGTGGCGGAGCCGGCCCCGAACTCCTGGGACCTGAACTCCTGCGATCCGTCCGGAATGCCGTCGGAGGGCGGGGTCGACTGCGGTTCGTTCACGGCTGGTACCCTGACATGAGCGACCAGCCCCCGCTTAGCCGGGGGCGGCAAAGTGGAGCCCCGCTCCCACCCGTGCAGCCGACTCTCAGGCCGCCGGGTCCCGGTCACATCGGCGCACCGCGCCGGTGGCATGAGCGGTATTGCGGTACCGGTTCGATCGGTAGGAGTAGGGTCTCGCGCTTCCGGGAATCCGGAGTGCGTGGGACTACTGCACGTCCAGGGGCAGAGCTTCACGCGCCGAGGCTTGCAGCAAGACCGAAGCATCGAACCGAGGAGGCCCCATCAGCACGGAGACGCGCATCAACGACCGCATCCGCGTGCCCGAAGTCCGCTTGGTCGGACCGAACGGCGAACAGGTCGGCATCGTCCGCATCGAGGACGCGCTCCGCCTGGCGCAGGAAGCGGATCTGGACCTTGTCGAGGTCGCCCCGCAGGCGCGCCCGCCGGTCTGCAAGCTCATGGACTACGGCAAGTTCAAGTACGAGAGTGCGCAGAAGGCTCGCGAATCGCGCCGCAACCAGCAGCAGACCGTCATCAAGGAGCAGAAGCTCCGGCCGAAGATCGACCCGCACGACTACGAGACGAAGAAGGGTCACGTCACCCGCTTCCTCGGTCAGGGTCACAAGGTCAAGGTGACGATCATGTTCCGCGGTCGTGAGCAGTCGCGTCCCGAGCTGGGCTTTCGTCTGTTGCAGCGGCTGGCCGACGACGTCGCCGAACTGGGGTTCATCGAGGCCAACCCGAAGCAGGACGGCCGTAACATGATCATGGTCCTGGCGCCGCACAAGACGAACAAGACCAAGCCGAAGGCGACCGCGTAAGGCCACCGGAACGCGTCGGTAGCCGCCCCGGCCGCTGAGCCGGGGCCGGCGCCACGATGCGATGGTCGGACGCCGGCGCCGGTCGGGTGCAAGGCCGACCGGTCGGAGAGCCCGGTCGGGCAACGGGCCGATCAGGTCCGCCGTGGAGTTCCCAGCCGCGGCGGACCCCGTATGAGAAGGATTGAGAGATGCCGAAGAACAAGACCCACAGCGGGACCGCGAAGCGCTTCCGGGTCACCGGCAGTGGCAAGCTGCGTCGCGAGCAGGCGGGCCGTCGCCACATCCTGGAGAAGAAGTCCAGCCGGGTGACCCGTCGCCTGGAGGGCACCGAAGCCGTCGCCAAGAACGACGTCAAGCGCATCAAGAAGCTCCTGGGCCGCTGAGCCGCCGCACCTGCGCGACGCCCCCTCGCGGGCGGATCGCCGGTGCACGTGCTCCCCAGTGCTCCCAGCCCCCCAGGGCGGTCCCGCCGCCCCCGATGAGATCGACAGGACGGACCCGTGGCACGCGTCAAGCGGGCAGTGAACGCCCAGAAGAAGCGCCGCAGCATTCTCGAGCAGGCCAGCGGTTACCGCGGCCAGCGCTCCCGGCTGTACCGCAAGGCCAAGGAGCAGACGCTCCACTCGAACGTCTACGCCTACCGCGACCGGCGTGCCCGCAAGGGTGACTTCCGGAAGCTGTGGATCACCCGCATCAACGCGGCGACCCGGCAGAACGGCCTGAGCTACAACCGCTTCGTGCAGGGCCTGAAGGCCGCTGAGGTCGAGGTGGACCGCAAGATCCTGGCGGACCTCGCGGTGCGCGACCCGCAGGCCTTCACCGCTCTGGTGGACGTCGCCAAGCAGCACCTGCCGGAAGGTGCGGCCTGATCACCGAGGGCACGCATGAGCCTCAGCGACCCGAGACGCCTCCGTTGACGGAGCGTTCGTCTCGGGTCGTTGTTGCGCGCAAGCTCACTCGCCGCGCCGGGCGGGACCGCGCCGGCGAGTTCCTCGCGGAAGGTTCGCAGGCGGTCGGCGAGGCGCTGGCCGCGCACACGGCGGGCCGGGTGCGGGTGCGATCGCTGTTCGCCACCGAGGAGCAGGCCGCGAAGCTCACCGACGCGGGCGTCCCGGTGCACGTCGTGACCGATCGGGCGGCGGCCTCGCTGTCGGAGACGGTCACCCCGCAGGGCCTGGTGGCGCAGTGCGAGCTGCCGGCCACCACGCCCGCGGAGGCGCTGGCGTCCCGGCCGCCGCTGGTGGCGGTGCTGCTGGGCGTGGCCGATCCGGGCAACGCGGGCACCGTCGTGCGCGTCGCGGACGCGGCGGGCGCGGGTGCGGTGCTGTTCGCCGGGGACACCGTCGATCCGTACAACGGCAAGGCGGTGCGCGCGTCGACGGGCAGCCTGTTCCACCTGCCGGTGGCGCGGGACCGGGACGCGCTCGCGGTGCTCGCCGCCTGCCGGGAGGCGGGTCTGCGGCTGGTCGGCGCGGACGGCTACGCCTCCGACGACCTCGATTCGGCTTCGGTGCGCGGCGAACTGGCAGGTCCGACGGCGTGGGTGTTCGGCAGCGAAGCCCACGGCCTGCCGGAGGACGTGCTCGCCGAGCTGGACGCGACGCTGCGGGTGCCGATCTACGGCGGTGCGGAGAGCCTGAACCTGGCCACCGCCGCCGCGGTCTGCCTGTACGCCTCCGCGCGGGCCCAGCGCCATCACGGATAGTCATCGCAGCCGCCCTCGGACCGGTGAACACGCCCAGGAACGCGGCTGCGCGAAAATCGCTCGACCGGGTCGCTTAGACTCGTGTGGCTGCGGCACGCATCCGCAGGTCACCTAGCAGGTGAAGGCCCATCGGGAGCCCCGGTGGGTGCGCTGGACGAGAAGGTCATGCCGGGCGGGTCACGCCGTACTTGTCATGCCTGACAAGTGTCGCCTGACGAATGACGGGAGTCATGCAGTAACGATGTCTGGAGCCAACGACTCGTACGACCCCAAAGAGGTCGCCGCACTCGCGCCGGAGACGCTCGACCGCGCCGTTGTCGAAGCCCGCAAGGGGTTCGAGGAGGCCGCCGATCTCGACGAGCTGGCCGCCGTGAAGCCCGCGCACCTCGGGGAACGTTCGCCGTTGCTGACCGCGCGCCGCGAGATCGGGGCGCTGCCGCCGAAGGCGCGGTCCGAGGCGGGCAAGCGCGTCAACGAGGCGCGGCAGGCGATCCAGGGCGCGTTCGACGAGCGCCGCGCCGTGTTGCAGGCCGAGCGCGACGAGAAGGTGCTGCGCGAGGAATCCGTGGACGTGACCTTGCCCTCGGGCCGGGTCCCCGCGGGCTCCCGGCACCCGATCACCCAGCTCACCGAGCAGATCAGCGACGTGTTCGTGGGGATGGGCTGGGAGGTCGCCGACGGGCCGGAGCTGGAAGCCGAGTGGTTCAACTTCGACGCGTTGAACTTCGGCAAGGACCACCCGGCGCGCACCATGCAGGACACGTTCCACGTGGCGCCGGAGGACTCCGGCCTGGTGCTGCGCACCCACACCTCGCCGGTGCAGGTCCGCTCGCTGCTGAGCCGCGAGCTGCCGGTGTACCTGGTGTGCCCGGGGCGCACGTTCCGCACCGACGAGCTCGACGCCACGCACACCCCGGTCTTCCACCAGGTGGAGGGCTTGGCGGTCGACGAGGGCCTGACGATGGCGCACCTGAAGGGCACGCTCGACGCGTTCGCCCGCGCCATGTTCGGACCGGAGTCGGCGATTCGGCTGCGCCCGAGCTTCTTCCCGTTCACCGAGCCGTCGGCGGAGCTCGACGTGTGGTTCCCGCAGAAGAAGGGCGGCGCCGGCTGGGTCGAGTGGGGCGGCTGCGGCATGGTCGACCCGAACGTGCTGCGCGCCTGCGGGATCGACCCCGCGGTGCACACCGGGTTCGCGTTCGGCATGGGCTTGGAGCGCACCCTGCAGTTCCGCAACGGCATTCCTGACATGCGTGACATGACCGAGGGCGATGTGCGGTTCACCGAACCGTTCGGCATCGACTCGTGATCCCCGTCCCGCTGCGAGAGAGAAGGACCTGAGCAAGTGCGGATTCCGGTTTCCTGGCTGGCCGAGCATCTGGAGCTGCCCGCGGACACCACCGCCGACACGCTGGCGGAGGCCTTCGTCCGGATCGGGCTGGAGGTCGAGGAGGTCGCCCACCTGTCGCAGGTGAGCGGCCCGCTGGTGGTCGGTCGTGTGGCCGAGATCGAAGAGCTGTCGGGGTTCAAGAAGCCCATCCGGTTCTGCCGGGTGGAGGTCGGCGACGCCGAGGACGGCGAGCGGCCCACGCAGGGCATCGTGTGCGGCGCGACGAACTTCTCCGAGGGCAACCTCGTCGTCGTGGCGCTGCCCGGCACGGTGCTGCCCGGCGGGTTCGAGATCGCTTCGCGCAAGACCTACGGTCGCGTCAGCGAGGGCATGATCTGCTCGGCCAAGGAGCTGGGCATCGGCGAGGACCACGACGGCATCCTGGTGCTGCCCGCGGGCGTGGCCGATCCGGGTTCCGACGCCACCGAGCTGGTGGGCCTGGACGATTCGGTCATCGAGCTGGCGATCACGCCGGACCGCGGTTACTGCTTCTCCGTGCGCGGCCTGGCCCGCGAGCTGTCCAACGCCCTGGAAGTGCCGTTCGGCGACCCGGCCTCGATGCACGTGCCGGAGGACGAGCGGGCTTCGCGCGAGGTGCGCATCGAGGACGAGTCGGCGTGCTCGCGGTTCGTGTTCCGCCGCGTGACGGGCGTGGATCCGACGGCGCCGACGCCGTGGTGGATGCGGCGCAGGCTGGCGCTGGCGGGCATCCGGTCGATCTCGCTGTCGGTGGACGTCACGAACTACGTGATGCTGGAGCTGGGGCAGCCGCTGCACGCGTGGGACGCCTCGAAGCTCACCGGTGACGTGGTGGTCCGCCGCGCGGCGGAGGGCGAGAAGCTCACCACCCTCGACGACGTGCAGCGCGAGCTGGACCCGGACGACATCGTGATCTGCGACGAGTCCGGCCCGGTCAGCCTGGCGGGCGTGATGGGCGGCGCGAGCACCGAGATCGGCGCGGAGACCCACGACGTGCTGCTGGAGGCGGCGAACTGGGATCCGGCGAGCATCGCCCGCACCATCCGCAGGCACAAGCTGCCCAGCGAGGCGGGCAAGCGCTTCGAGCGCACGGTGGACCCGGCGGTGGCCCCGGTGGCCGCCGAGCTCGCGGCGAAGCTGCTGGTGCGCTACGGCGAGGGCCGCATCGCGCAGGGGCGCACGGACGTCGGTTCGCCGCTGGCTCCGGCTCCGGTGACGATGCCGCTGGCGCTGCCGGACAAGATCGCGGGCGTGTCCTACGAGCGCGGGATCACCGCGCGCCGGTTGTCGCAGATCGGTTGCCGCATCGAGGTCGGCACCTCGGACGAGGGCGTGGGCCTGGTCACCGCGCACCCGCCGACGTGGCGCCCGGACTTGAAGCAGGCCGCGGACCTCGTGGAGGAGGTGCTGCGGCTGGAGGGCTACCACACGATCCCGTCGGTGCTGCCCGCCGCGCCTCCCGGCCGGGGCCTCACGGCCGCGCAGCGTCGCCGCCGCGCGGTGTCGCGGGCACTGGCCGCTGACGGTCACGTCGAGGTGCTGCCGTTCCCGTTCACCAGCGACGAGGTGCTGGGCAAGCTCGGCATCGGCGAGGACGATCCGCGTCGTCGCGCGCTGTCGCTGTTCAACGCGCTGGAGTCGGACCGCTCGCAGCTGGCGACCACGCTGCTTCCCGGCCTGCTGGATTCGTTGCAGCGCAACGTGTCCCGCGGTCAGCGCGACCTGGCGCTGTTCCACATCGGACAGGTCGTGCTGCCCGCGCAGCAGCCGCCCGCGATGCCGGAGGTCGGCGTCGCGCAGCGGCCGACGGACGCGGAGATCGCGGCGCTGGACGCGGCGCTGCCCGCGCAGCCGACGCACGCCGCGGTGGTGCTGGCCGGCAAGCGCGAGCGCCAAGGCTGGTGGGGTCCGGGCCGCGACGCGGGCTGGGCCGACGCCGTCGAGGCGGCGCGCACGGTGGCCAGGGCCGCCGGGGTGGAGCTGACGGTGGCCGCGGGCGACCTGCTGCCGTGGCACCCGGGCCGCTGCGCCGAGCTGAAGGTGGGCGACGTCGTCGTCGGCCACGCGGGTGAGCTGCACCCGAAGGTCGTCGAGGAGCTGGGCCTGCCGAAGCGCGCGTGCGCGATGGAGATCGACCTGGACGCGCTGCCGCTGGAGGAGTCCCGCCCGGCGCCGTCGATCTCGTCGTACCCGCCGGTGCTGCTGGACGTGGCGCTGGTCGTGGACGAGGCGGTGCCCGCGGCGGAGCTCGTCGACGCGGTGCGTTCCGGCGGCGGCGAGCTGCTGGAGGACGTGCGGCTGTTCGACGTCTACTCCGGCGAGCAGCTCGCGGACGGCAAGAAGTCGCTGGCGCTGGCGCTGCGGTTCCGCGCCGCGGACCGGACCCTCAAGCAGGAGGAGGCGACCGAGGCCCGCGATTCCGCGCTGCACGCCGCCGAATCCCGCTTCGGAGCAGCACTGCGCGCCTGACACCGCGTCGAACGAACCGGGGTGTTCTTCCTGAGCGGAAGAACACCCCGGTTTTTTCATTCCGCACTTCCGACTCCGGCGGTGGCCGCCGATCGTGCGAATGCGGGATCGAATGGGTGCGTGCCGCTCCGAATTCCGTCGCCGATCGGTGCGCGTTCCGCCGAACGCATCGCTTGTCCGGGCCATGCGGAGTAGTCGTCCGAGTGAATTCCCCTTTCCCACCCCTGTGCCCGCGGGTCCCTCCGGACCTGGCAAAGTCGATCGTGACGTGATCGCAGTGGAATGTGTGGAGGAGTCGTGTCATGAGCGCTCAGGATCGACTGGTCGCCGGGCGGTATCGGGTGGAGTCGAGGCTGGGCAGTGGCGCGATGGGCGTGGTCTGGAAGGCCTCCGACGAGCGCCTGAACCGCACGGTCGCGGTGAAGGAACTGCACTTGCGCCAGTCGCTCAACGACGCCGACGTGCAGACCGCGAAGCGGCGGGCGATCCGGGAAGGCCGGATCACCGCGAGGTTGATGCACCGGCACGCGATCGCCGTGTACGACGTGGTCGAGGAGGACGGCCGTCCTTGCCTGATCATGGAGTTCTTGGAGTCGCGGAGCATGGAGGCGGTGCTCGCCGATCGGGGGACGATGCCGGTCGCCGAGGTCGCGAAGCTCGGCGCCGACGTGGCCTCCGCGCTGGCCGCCGCGCACGACGCGGGGATCGTGCACCGGGACGTGAAGCCGGGCAACATCCTCGTCGCCGAGGACATCACCAAGATCACCGACTTCGGGATCTCCCGCGCGCTCGGTGACGCGAGCACGACCGGGGTGCTCGCGGGAACTCCCGCTTACCTCGCCCCGGAGGTCGCGCAGGGCGGCAAGGCGGATTTCCACACCGACGTCTTCTCGCTGGGCTCCACGCTCTACGCCGCGCTGGAGGGCCGTCCGCCGTTCGGCTTGGGGGACAACTCGATCGCGCTGCTGCACCGGGTCGCGGCGGGTGACTTCGACGTTCCGGAGCACGCGGAGGCGCTCACGCCGGTGCTGCTGCGGATGCTGGCGACCGAACCGGCGCAGCGCCCGACGATGCACGAGGCGCAGCGCGCGCTGGCCGCGGTCAGCGACGGGAAGGAACTGCCGGAGTCGTTCACCGCCGTGCCGGTGCCGACTCCCACGAAGCCCGCGCGCCCGGAGGTCCCGCCGCAGCCGGAGCCGGAGTCGTCGGGCAATCGCGGTCGGTACGGGCTGATCGTCGTGGGCGCGCTGCTCGTCGTCGGTGCGGGCGTCATCGCGGCGCTGCTGACGGGCAACCTCACCGGTGATCCCACCGCGTCCAGGCCCGCCGCTTCGCAGCCGCCGCAGCCGCGGCCCGAGCCGAGCCCGGTGTCACCGCCCGAGCAGCAGCCCGCGCCGGTGGAGCCCCCGGCCCCGCAGGCACCGCCGCAGGCGCAGACGCCGGACGCGGTGGTGTCCGAGTACTACGCGGCGATGCCGGGGAACCTGCCCGCCGCCTGGGAGCAGCTCACGCCGGATTACCAGACGAACCACGCGGGCGGTTACGAGGCGTTCAGCGAGTTCTGGGCGCCGGTTCAGAGCGTGCAGGCTTCGAACGTGTCGACCGAGGGCGCGAACTCGGCGCTGGCCACGATCACCTATGACTTCGACGACGGCCGCACGGTCGAGGAGAAGACCCGCTACACCCTGGTCCGCGACGGGGAGAGTTGGAAGATCGCCGCGACCACGGTCCTCAGCAGCCGCACCCGCTGAGGGTCCTGGGCTGCGCGGCCGGTCGCGGCGGTCGGATTGTCGGTGCCGTCCGGCACACTCGCCTCATGTTGATCTACCGCACCGAAGACGACGAGTTCGACGCCCTCGTCGTGCGCGTCGACTTCTCCGACGAGCTCGCGTGGGGAACCGTCGCGGAACTGCTCGAACTCCCTTACGGCAGCGAAGAATTCGAGTCGTCCAACCAGCTCGTCGACGACCCGTCCTTCACCGGCGCGACTCCTGATGAGGTCTTGGCCGCGGCGGCGGGAGAAGCGCAGCCGCCGGTCGTGTTCTTGGCGGACGCGGCGACGATGCGCGAGCCGTACCCGCTGCTGGCGGTATCGACCTTGGCCAGGGAAGAAGCCGAGGATGACGACGAGTACGAGTCGGAGATGGAGTACGGCCGCGAGTTCCGCCTCGTTCCGACGGCCGTCAGCGAGATGCACGTGAACTTGACCATCGCGAACATGGACTTCTCGGAGTTCTCCGGTTCGGCGGCCGACGACGATCAGAGGATCCATCGCGGCTTTCTCTGACCGGGAAAGCGCACCGGCTCAATGGGCTTTCCCGTCGTGCCGGGGAAGTCGCCGTGCTCAACCGAGAACGAGCGGGAGTCTCGTCGCTCGTTCCGGCTGCTTCGGCGGGGGCCCGTCTGCCGGTGCAGATCAGCGGCGCGGCCTGGTCGGAGAAGGTATTCGGGGAACTCCGTTCCGGCGATCTGCTCCAGCATCGCGCGTGACCGGGCGATGCCCTGGGCCGGTGGTTCGGCCGGGTCGGGGAGGTGCGTGATCAGGTCGAGGTGGTGCATCCAGGACTTGCGCGGACGGGTAGTCGCCCGCGGCGAGGATTTCGTCGTGGGCGCCGACGGCCAGCCCCGGGGCGGCGGGTCCGGCGGCGCCGACGTCGTCGAGGTGGAACTCGAGCCACCGCGGTTCCGCGTACGCGGTCGCGAGCCGGACTGCCAGCGCGCCCAGCGGGTCGTCGTCGGTGGGTGGTGTGTCTAGCGACGACCCGGCAGGTGATCTCGTTCCGGGTCGGATCGGTCTCGGCCGGTGTCGTGAAGGTGATCAGGACGTCCTGGGCGTCGATGATCAGGTGGCACACGAGGTCGCGCACGGAGCCGTCCGGTGCATCAGGACGGTGAGAGCTGGAAGATCGCCGTGACCGCGGTCCTCAACAGCCGCACCCGCTGAGGCGTTCTTCCCTGCGACGAACGAGCACTCATGTGAGCCGGATGTGCATCGATCGGATCGTCCAGCCTGCTTAGGGTCGTCGGCATGGCGAACGTGAGCAGGAACGTGCAGCGCATGGTGCTGGGCGACGTCGAGGTCATCCGGATCGTCGAATGGCACGAGCCGTTCGTCCCCGCCGCCGAGATGTTCCCGGACGTCGCGGCCGGCGTGTGGCAGGACAACGAGGACTGGCTGGCCCCGGACCACTGGGAGCCGCGCAGCGGCCGGGCGGTGATCGCGTTGCAGACGTGGGTGCTGCGCAGTGGCGGGCGGACCGTCCTGATCGACACCGGTGCGGGCAACGGGCGCGAACGTCCGGGCATGGCCCCGTTCCACCGGTGCGAGGGCGACTTCCTCAGGCTCCTGGACCGCGCCGGTGTGCGTCCGCGGGACGTGGACGTCGTCGTCAACACGCACCTCCACGTCGACCACGTCGGCTGGAACACCACCGGCGCCGACGGCGAGTGGGTGCCGACGTTCCCGCGGGCGCAGTACCTCGTCCCGGCCGCTGACGACTTCCACTACGGGCCGGACAACCCCGATCCGCGCGGTCTCCAGGAGGTCGACCGGCTGATCTACGCCGACAGCGTCGCGCCCGTCCACCGGGCGGGGCAGGTCGTGCTGTGGGACGGCTCGCACCGGATCGACGACCACCTCACCTTGGAGGCGGCGCCCGGCCACACGCCCGGTCATTCGGTGCTGCGGCTGGCTTCCGGGAACGACCGCGCGGTCTTCACCGGGGATCTGCTGCACAGCCCGGTGCAGGTCCTGGATCCGTCCTGCAGCAGCAACGCCTGCCTGGATCCGGGGCGGGCCGCGGCCTCCCGCCGCCGGGTCCTCGCCCGCGCGGCCGAGGAGCGGGAGCTGCTGGTTCCGGCCCACTTCGGTGGCTCCGGAGTCGTCGAAGTGCGGCGGAACGGCGACGCGTTCTCGCTCGGTTCCTGGGCGGCGCTCGACTCCGCTCCGGCACCGGTGTCCGGATGAGCGAGCCGTCGAATCCGCGCAGCGGTGGGAAAAGCGCTCACCCGAGGATGAGCGGTACCCGTCTGCCCAGTGCGCCCAGCGCGGTTCGTTCGACCTCGGTCGGCTCGCGTCGGCCGGTGCCGATCAGCAGCGCGTCGCGGTGCGAGAACGACGTGGGGAACGCGGCGCCGGCGATGCGTCCCAGCAGCGCGCGGGACGCGGCGAGGCTCGCAGTGGGCGGGTCCGCGGCGCCGGGCAGGTGCGCGATCAGGTCCAGGTGGTGCAGCGTCCATTCGAGGACGTACGCGGACAGGTAGTCGGCCGTGGTGAGCACCCCGCCGCGGGTGCCGACGCGGCGCCCGGGGTCGGCGAGCGCGGCGGCGCGGTCCGCGGCGGACCCGACGTCGTCCAGGTGGAACTGGAGCAGCCACGGTTCCTGGTAGGCGGCGGCCAGCCGGACGGTCAGCGCGTCCAGCGGATCGTCCCCGGTCGGCGGCGAATCGGAGACCTCCCAGTAGGTCGCCGCGTCCCGCGTAGCCGCTTCGTCCACGGGTGTCGCGAGGGTGATCAGGACGTCCTGGGCGTCGATGATCAGGTGGCACGCCAGGTCCCGCACGAGCCACCCGGTGCAGCCCGAGGGGCGCGCGAAGTCCTCGTCGGCGAGTTCGGCGACGGCCGTGCGCAACGCCGTCCAGGTGAGTGAGAACAGCTCCACCGGAGCAACCTAGTGCTCCGGCGGAACGCCGGGCAATCGTTTTCGGAGCTTCCGGCGGGATTGTCGGTGCGCCCGTGCATACTCGCCCCATGTTGATCAAACGATCCGAAGAGGACGAGTTCGACGCGCTGGTCGTGCGCGTGGACTTCTCCGACGACGCCGCGTGGACCGAGGTCGTGGGGCTGCTCGAAATCCCTTGGGGCGACGACGAATTCGACTCCAGCAACCAGCTCGTCGACGATCCCGCGTTCACCGGGGCGAGCCCGGACGACGTGCTGGCGGCGGTGGAGGAGGAGCACAAGCCCGCCGTCGTCTTCCTGGCCGACGCCGAGACGATGCGCGGTGCGCACCCGCTGCTCGCGGTCTCGACGCTGACGCGCGAGGACGCCGAGGACGAGGACGACTACGAGGAGGAGATGTCCCACGGCCGCGAGTTCCGCCTCGTGCCGGGGGCGGTCAGCGAGATGCACACGAACCTGGAGATCGCGAACATGGACTTCACGGACTTCTCCGGCTCCGCGTCGGGCGACTCGGAGCGCATCCACCGCGGCTTCTGCTGAGCTCCTGTCACACCGCGGCCTCGGCGGGAGCGCGGCGGAGGATGTCCTCGACCGTCTCCTCCGGGGTCTGCTCGGAGGTGTCGAGCCAGAGCCCGAGGCGCGGGGTGTCCTCGCGCAGCACCGCGTCGAGCGCGCGCACGGTCCACTCGTCGTAGGCCGCCTTGTCCCGTTCCGCTTCGCGGTCGGCGATGGCGGCGGCCTGCGGCGCGAGCACGACGACGTAGAGCGGGCGGCTGCGGATCTCCTGCGCGATCTCGGTGAGGTGTTCGCCGATCACGACGTCCTGGGCGATCACGGTGAAGCCGGCGGCGGTGTACTGCTCGCAGGTCTGGGCGGTGAGCCGGTGGCGCAACCGGAGCTGGTCGGTCGCTGCCTCGCTCGGTTCCGGTGTCATGTCCTGCCTGCCGTTGACGATCATGCGGCGGAACAGGTCGCCGCGCAGGTGCACGGAGTTCGGCAGTCGTTCCGCGAGCAGCTGCGCCACGGTCGACTTGCCCGCGGCCTGGATGCCGGTGATCAGCACGACCCCGGCGGCGAAGTCTTCCGGCGTCGGCGCGGGCGCGCTCGCCGGGTCGGTGCGAGGTGGTGAGGCGGAGCCCATGGAGCACCTTTCCGAAGGGGGCGAGCGCGGTGTGCGACCACCCTAGCGCTTTCGGTATTCGTCCCGTTCGACCTTTTCGGTGCTGGCCGGCACCGCGAACGCGCGATCGTGAGAACCTGCCGGGGTGCCGCGCCACCTCCGCTCCGCCCCCGGGACCCGCTGATGGTCAAACTCGATCGGCTGATCAACGTCCTCGGCGGCTACGGCGCGCGGTTGTGCACCGCGCCGCGCGGGCGGGACGTGGAGCTGCGCGGTGTCGCGCTGCACGATCCGGCGGGTGCGGAGGAGGTGCTGCTGGCCGTCGGCATCGACTCCATCGGAGCGGTGCTCGCCGAGACGCCGGCCGCGGTCGTGCTGCTGCGCGAAGTCGACGAGCAGGAACTGGCCGTGGCCCGCGAGCGCGGTGTCGCGGTGGTGCGGATCGACCCCGACGTGTCCTGGGGCCAGCTGGCGGCGGTGGTGTACGGGCTGGTGCTCGAAGGCCGCGAGACGGAGGCGGGACGCGGGCCGACGGACCTGTTCGCGCTGGCCGACGCGTTGGCGGCGTCCGTCGGCGGCCCAGTCACGATCGAGGACCAGCACGCCGGTGTGCTGGCGTATTCGAGCAGGCAGGAGTCCGCCGACCGCGCACGGCTCGCCACGATCCTGGGCAGGCGGGTGCCCGCGGACATCCGCGCCGAGCTCACCGCGCGCGGCGTGTACGCGCACCTGGCGTCGTCGGCCGAGCCGTTGTTCGCCGAGCCGATGCCGGAGCAGGAGTTCCACGGCCGCGCGCTCATCGCGGTCCGCGCGGGTCGGGAACTGCTCGGGTCGATCTGGGTGGAGGTGACGGAGCCGCTGGACGAGGAGCGTTCGGCGGCGTTGCGCGCGGGCGCCCGCACGGCGTCGCTGCACCTGCTGCGGGCGCGGGCCAGCGCCGACTTGGAGCGGCAGATCGAGTCGGACCTGGTGATCGGCCTGCTGGAGGGGCAGGCCGACGCGCCCGCGGTGCTGAGCAGGCTCGGGTTGCGCGGCAACGGTTTCCGGGTGGTCGCGATGCAGGCCGAGGAGGCGCAGGACGCCGCGGTGCTGATCGCCTTCGAGCGCGCCACCGCCGGTTTCGGCTGGGCGCGGCCGGGCCGCAGCGCGCTGTTCGCGAACACCGTCTACACCGTGCTGCCCGATGGGGAACCGGGGGAGCGGTGGTTCCGGGGTCTGCTGCGGAACATGCCCGCCGACGTGCGGCTGCGGGCCGGGGTGGGCGGTGTGGCCGAGCCGTTGGAGCTGCCGCTGAGCAGGCAGGAAGCCGACGAGTGCCTTGCCGTGGACGGCGATCGGGAGATCGTCGGCTACGAGCAGGCGTGGCACGAGATCCTGCTGCGCCGGGTCCGCAACGCGGCCTCCAGCGGTCGCGTCCCGTCCCGCGGCCCGGTGTGGGACCTGCGTCGCCACGACGCCGACAACGGCACCCGCTACGCCGCCACGCTGCGGGAATGGCTGCGCTGCCAAGGCGATCCGGGGGCGGCGGCGAACCGGCTGGGCGTGCACGCGAACACCGTGCGGTACCGGATGCGCAAGATGGCCGAGGTGACCCGCCTCGACTTGGACGATCCGGACGAACGCCTCGCCCTCATCATCGCGCTGCTCATCGACTAGTGCGGATCGACCAATCGTCGGCGGCGAGATTGTGCCGAACTGACAATCGCCGGGCCGTCACTGCCGGTCACACTCGGATCCAACCGATCTGAGGAGGGCGAAGATGGCCGGCAACGACCAGACCCCGCGGCACGTGGTGATCGCCGGGGCGGGCGCCGTCGGGTTGTCCACGGCGTGGTTCCTGCAGGAGCACGGTGTGCGGGTGACCGTCGTCGACCGCGACGGCGTGGCCGCCGGTTCGTCCTGGGGCAACGCGGGCTACCTGGCCCCCGCGTTCTCCATCCCGCTGCCGGAGCCGAGTGTGCTGCGCTACGGCCTGCGCTCGCTGCTGGACCGCAACGCCCCGCTGTACGTGCCCGCCCGCGTGGACCCGCAGCTGTGGGCGTTCCTGGCGAGGTTCGCCGCGCACTGCAACATGCGCTCGTGGCGCCGCTCGATGCAGCCGTTCGTGCCGATGAACAACGAGTGCCTGGACGCGTTCGACGCCCTCACCGCCGGTGGCGTGGAGGCTCCGACGAAGGCCGCCCCGATCACCGCCGGTTTCGAGAAGGCCGAGCAGGTCGCCGACCTGCGCCGCGAGTTCGACCTGATCCGCGAGTCCGGCCAGGACGTGCGGGTCGTCGACTCCTCGGTCGCCGAGGCGGGCGTGCCGCAGCTGTCCTCCCACATCGAGGCGGTGCTCCGGATCGAAGGGCAGCGCTACGTCGACCCCGGCGAGTTCGTCCGCTCCTTGGCGCGGTCCGTCGAGGCCCGCGGCGGCGAGATCCGCAGCGGTTTCACCGTCGACGAGGTGACGCGAGAGCAGGGCCGCACCGTCGTGCGCTCCGGCGACGAGCGCCTGACGGCCGATTCGGTCGTGCTCGCCACCGGCGCCTGGCTGAGCTCGCTCGCGAAGCCGTTGGGCGTGCGCACCGCCGTGCGCGCGGGCCGCGGCTACTCGTTCACCGTCCCCACCGAGGAGCCGGTTCCCGGCCCCATCTACCTGCCCGCCGTGCGCGTCGCCTGCACCCCGTACCAGGGCGGCCTGCGCGTGGCCGGGACGATGGAGTTCCGCTCCCCGGACGCCAAGCTCTACCCGGAGCGCATCGCCGCGATCGAGCGCTCCGCGAAGCCGCTGCTGCGCGGCGTGTCCTGGGAGGACCGCCGGGACGACTGGGTCGGCGGCCGACCCGTCACCCCCGACGGCCTGCCGCTGATCGGCGCCACCGACATGCCCGGCGCGTACGTCGCGGGCGGGCACGGCATGTGGGGCCTCACCCTCGGACCGCTCACCGGGCAGCTGCTGTCGGAGCAGATCGTCACCGGCAAGCAGCCCGACCAGCTCCGCCCCTTCAACCCCCTCCGCTGACCACCCCCGAAGGGCAGGCGTCGCCGCAACCGTGCGGCGGCGCCTGCTCGTTTCACTGGGGCTGCGGTCTTATCCGAGACGGTGATCCTTTCCGCAACGACGCGCTAAGGTGCTCGACGTTCAGGGGCCGATAAGCAGGGTGCAGAGTGGTGGGTTAACGAGCGCGGACGCGACGGTTTCGCGGCGGCAAGGGAAAACCGAAGACCGCGAGGCCAGGCTCAGCCGATCAACCAGCAGGTGGGTATTCAGTGAGCAAGCTTGTCCGGTCGCTGGCCGTGGTGGCCAGCAGTGCGGTTCTTGTCGGGCTGTCCGGGTGCGCTTTGGGCGAGGGCGATGGGACCCAGGCGCCGACCTCGGATGCCGCTGGAGCGTCGTTGGAGGCCTTCGATCCCTGCACGTTCTTCTCCCCTGATGACTTGACCGGATTCGGGCTGTCGCCTCAAAGCGAGCCGTTCACGCAGGTCAGCTTTGAGCCCGGTTGCCGCTGGACCGGCGAGAAGATGTCGCTCACGCTCCACAAGAACGTCGATGAGACCGTCGACTCCTACGAGACCGGTGGCAACTGGGAGAAGTACGAGAAGCGGTCGATCGCCGGGCGATCGGCCGCGATCGCGAACGTCCCAGGATCAGGGACCACCGGGGGCTGCGACATCTTGGTCGATGCAGGCGGCGGCGTGGCCATCTACGGGATCTCCGGCAAGATGGCCGATTCGATCGACGCGTGCCCTGAGCTGGAGAAGATCGTCAACCAGACCGCGTCGGGATTGCCGAAGTGATGTGAACTGGTCGGCGTGACTGGGCTTCTGCCGGTCACGCCGACCAGAACGCGCACAGTCTCAAGTGACGAGAAGGGCGTAGCCGCTCACTGGGGCTGCTGCGCGAGCTTGTCCTTCTCGGCTTGCGGCAGGTGGCAGCCGGTGGAGCCGGAGAACGTCGTTCGTTTGCCGGTGCCGAAGTTGTAGGTCGCGCCGTACTGGTCGGAGCTGGTGATCTCGTGGTCGGCCGGGCGGTCGACGATGGTTCTCGGCGGTGTGAAACCGAATTCGCCGGAGACCTCCGCGAAAATCTGCTCGGCTCGTGCCCAGTCCGTGTCGGGTATGTTGCCTTCGGTTCCCCAGACGCCGAGCGTCCAACCTTCGGCGACGTCCTTGAAGGCATCGAAGTCAGCGCATCCGGCTCGGTTGAGGTCCCGGATCTTCTCCCAGCGCATCCAGGGAAAGTTCGCACTGAGCTGTTGCTGGAGCCGGGTATCCATGTCCGAGTACTTCTGGTTCACCTCTTCGATGCTGGGCCGCCGCACCAGCTCGGCTTTCTGGTCGTCCATGCTGCCTCCCTGCTCGGAAACCAGTTCGTTGCCACAGCTCGTGATGCTCAAGAGCGTCAACGCTACGAGCGCGAGTCGCTTCATGGTCAGTCCTTGATCTCGACGTACTCGTTCAGTAACGCGGGGTTTGCACGACACGGTCGGGTACTCCAGCAGCGATGACAGCTGCGTTGTACTGGCTGGTCGTGCCAGGCGTGAGATATCCGGCAGGGCCACCGGTGTTGTGCCCGGTCGATTCGTTCAGACGCTGTCCGTCTGGTGAAACGGCTTCGTTCGTGCAGAGCTGGTCTACTTGTGGGTTCTTCGAGGGATCGCCGCCGAAGCGGCCGATGTCTGCGACGGGATCCCAACTGGATTCGAGGTTGTACATCCATCCGCCAGGTACGTTGAGATCACTCCGGGTTCCTGTGCCCAGGCCAGGCGATCCCATTGTGACCGCTGCGTCTACCCCGACGTCTTCTCGTTGGAGGGCATACCCAGTCGTGGTAGATCCGTAGGAGTGGCCCATCGCGACCAGATGCGGGTCGTCCGTCCGGGATTCGTTGAGACCGCGATAGAAGCCCGACAGGTCGGTCGCGCCACGTTGCGCCGCCGCGGACCCTGCGACTGACTTGTCCGGATCAAGCATTTCGGACCCCTGGGGGGCTTCGTAACCGAGCCAGGTCACCGTTGCGACATCGCCACCGTCGCCGTACCTGTATGACTCGCGAACGGCATCCTGTTGCAACGAGTCCATGCTCTTGTCGTAGTCGTCGATGCTTCCTTCGACCGTGCTGTTCATGCCGGGCGTGAAGACTGTGACGTGTTCGGCGGTATCGACGTCGCCGATGCCGACGGCGGCTTTGGTGCGTTCACCGGAGGTGTCGAGCAGCAGGAGCTGCCGGTTCCCGCGATCCAAGGTCGACTCCACCTGGTCCAAGGACTTCAGCTTTGCTTCGACCTTGTCCAGTGGGTTGCGCAGCGCGGCGCGGTCGCCCCTCGAACCGGGGCCGTTCGGAAGTGCCTTGATCTCGTTCCGCAGCCGGGTTGCTTCCGCTTGCAGCGTCGCGCGTTCGTCGTCGATGCGGTTGATGTTGGCGGTGTTGCGGACTGCTCCGGGGATGCCGTCCATGTTGCCGAGCCAGGCCGGGGGAGCGGTGGCCAGCGCCGATTTCGTTTCGGCGGGCAGGGATTTCCACCACTCGGCGTTCTGCTTCGGGTCACCGGGTGGCGGCGGCTCGATCGTTTCTCCGAGTCCGCGCGCGTCTCCCAGGGCCGCCGCTTCCGCGAGGTTGTGCGCGCCGCGGGTGTCCATGAGGTCCTTGTCGGCGTCGCCGAGGACCTTGGCGAGTTCGCGGTCGGTGTCCGTGGCGCGGGCCAGGATGCGCTCGACCCGGTCGGCGAGGTCGGGGCGGACGCGGTTGTTCCGGTCTTCGTTGACGCTTTCCGCCTCATCGGGGTGGAGGCCGAGCGGTGTGCCCAGGTCTTCGATGCTCCCGTCTTCGCCGATCGCGAAGTGGTGGGAGTGGGCGAGCGCTTCGGCTTCGGTGAGTTCGTGGCCGATCTCGCGGATCTCGTCGGCGGTCGCGATGGTGGCGCTGCGGACCGTGGAGACCTCGACGACGAGTTCGCGCAGTCGCTCGCCGAGCTTCCTGTGCTCCGCCGTGGCGGAGTCGGCCGCTTTGCCCTGCCACTCCTTCGGCCGACCGGAGTGCGCCAGTTCGTCGTCCAAGCCGACGAGCCGATCCTGTTCCCGCTTCAGGTCGTCGATGGCGTCGTCGAGGAGGTCGGGGTTCCAGCGGCGGAGGTCGCCGATGTTCACCATCAGGAGCCACCGCGTGTCAGCTTGTCCTTCTCGGCTTGCGGGAGGTGACAGCCGGTGGAGCCGGAGAGGACGGTGCGCTTGGCGGTGCCGAAGCGGTAGCCCGCGCCGTAGCGGTCGCTGCCGACGACCTGGTGGTCGGAGGGGCGGCTGACGACGGTTTCCGGCGGTGTGAAGCCGTATTCGGCGCTGACCTGGGCGACGATCTGCTCAGCGCGAGGCCACTCGGGGTCGGGGATGTTGCCTTCGGACCGCCAAGCTCCGAGGGTTTGGCTCTCGCCGGTATCGGTGAAGGCGTCGAAGTCGGAGCATCCGGCGCGGTGGAGCTCGCGGCTCTGCTCCCATTGGATCCAGGGGAAGGCCGCGGCGAGTTCGTCCCGGAGGCGACCTTGCATCTCGAGGTACCGAGCGCTGGCCTCCTCCATGCTGGGCCTGCTCATGAGTTCGGCGCGCTGCTCTTCCATGCTTCCTCCAAACTCCGGCCCCAACTCGCCGCCACCGCATCCGGTGAGGCTCAGGGTGAGCGCCGCCAGGACTGCGAAGCGCTTCATGGTCGGTCCCCGCTCTCGGTCGGTCATCCCCAGCTGTTCACGGCGCGGTCCGGGACTCCGGCCGCGATGACGCTGGCGTTGTACTGGCTGGTGTTCCCGCGGGTGAGGTAGCCGGTCGGTCCACCGGTGCCGTGCCCGCTCGACTCCTTGAGGCGCTGCCCGTCGGGCGCGACGGCGTCCTCGGTCGACAGGTCGTCGATCCCCGGTTTCCAGGACGGATCACCGCCGAAACGCCCGAGGTCGGCGACGACGTCCCCGCCCGATTCGAGGTTGTAGAACCGGTCTTCGGGAACGTTGATATCGCTGACCGATGGTGTTCCTACGCCGGGAGATCCCAGAGTGAGCGCGGCGTCCACTCCGGTTCCTTCCTCCTGCAGCGCATACCCCGTGGTGGTGGATCCGTACGAGTGGCCCATCGCGACCAGGTTCGGATCGTCCGTCCGAGATTCGTTGATGCCCCGGTAGAAATCCGCCAGATCTTCGGCGCCGCGCTTGGCCGGAGCCGAACTGGCCACGGAATCGCTGGGGTCGAGTGTCTCGTCCAGTTGAGGCGCCTCGTAACCGAGCCACGTCACCGTCGCGACCTCGCCACCGTCGCCGTACTGGTCGGACTGCGACTGCGCGTCCTGCGCCAGCATGTCCATGTTCCGGTCGTAGTCGCCCAGGCTTCCGCCTTCGACGCTGCTGTCCATGCCCGGCGTGAACACGCTGACGTGGTCTGCGGTGTCGACGTCCCCGATGCCCACGGCCGCCTTGGTGCGCTCGCCGGAGGTGTCGAGCACCAGGAGTTGCCGATCTCCCCGCTCCAACACCGTCTCCACCTTGTCCAAGGAGGTCAGCTTCGAGTTGACCTGGTCCAGTTCGCGCTGGTACCTGCCTTGGACCAGGTCACCGCCGGGGCCGGGGCGTGGCTTGTTGACCGCGCTCTGCAGCCGCGCCGCCTCCGCTTGCAGCGTGCTGCGTTCGTCGTCGATGCGGTTGACGTTGGCGGTGTTGCGGACGGACGCGGGGATGCCGTCCATGCCGCCGAGCCAGGCCGGGGGAGCGGCGGCGAGCGCGGATTTCGTTTCGGCGGGCAGGGATTTCCACCAGTCGGCGTTCTTCGCGGGATCGCCCGGCGGCGGCGGTTCGATCGTTTCGCCGAGACCACGCGCGTCACCGAGCGCCGCCGCGTCGGCGAGGTTCTTGGCACCGCGCGCGTCCATCAGGTCCTTGTCGGCGTCGCCGAGGACCTTGGCCAGTTCGGCATCGGCGTCGGCTGCGCGCTTCAGGACGTCCTGGACGCGTTCGACCAGGTCGGGACGGATCCGGCGGTAGCGGTTCTCGTCGACGCTGCTGACCTCGTCGGCAGGGGTGTCCGGGGGAGTGCCGAGGTCTTGCACCTTCCCGTCATCGCCGATGCGGAAGTTGTACGCCCGCGCCAGGCCGTCGACTTCGGTGAGCTGGTCCTGCACCGCCCGGATCTCGTCGACGGTGGGGATGGCCGCGCTGCGGACCGTGGACACCTCGACGACGAGTCCCCGCATGCGTTCGCCGAGCTTGCCGTGCTCGGCGTTCGCGGAGTCGGCCGCTTTGCCCTGCCACTCCTTCGGCCTCCCGGAGCTCGCGAGCTCGTCGTCCAAGCGGACCAGGCTTTCCTGTTCCCGCTTCAGGTCGTCGATGGCGTCGTCGAGGAGGTCGGGGTTCCAGCGGCGGAGGTCGCCGATGTTCACCATCAGGAGCCACCGCCCTGGGAGGCCTTGAGCTCGTCGGCGGCGTCGCCTTCTTGAGCGGCGTAGTCCGAGGCGCTCTTGTCGAGCGAGTCCGCGTAGTGCTCGGTGTCCCGGTTCCACGTGTCGAGCGTGCCGCGCCAGCTGTTCCCGGTGCGTCCGGCGGCGGGCGCCGAGGTGGAGCCGGGCATCGCTTGGGTGATCTTGTCGGTGGCGGCCTGGAGCCGCACCGACCTGGCCTGTTCGGCAGCCGAGCGCGCGGCTTTCGCCGCCGACTCCAACTCCCTGGTCACAACCTCGTATCCCACTGTGCCCCCTCCTCGCGGGGAGGGACCCTAGCAGCGCGAAGTGACCGGCAGTCCTCGTTTCGGCCGATCTTCGCGACGGGTCACACGCGCCCGGATTTGACCGCCCGCAGGAACGACTCGAAGGTGCCGCGTCCTACTGCGAGGACCGGGCCGTCGGAGTCCTTCGAGTCCCGCAACCCGACGACGGACGGCTGCACTGCGACCTCAACGCATGCGCCGCCGTTTCCCTGGCTGCGACTAGCCTTCCTCCAGCTGGCGGCGCTGGGCGAAAAGGCGATCTCGATGCACTGACCACCGCTGGAGCTGCTGTGGCTGGACTTGGTCCAAGGCCCCCAAGCTAAGGACGTGTCCGCCATTTGAGCCTCTCTCAGTCGCGGGTAACTGCGTAGGTATCCAGCACCTTAGCGATCAGCGCCTGCGTTTCACGGTGTGGGAGAGCAGCTGCGCTCAAGCGCTCGAACAGAACGCTGTAGCGCGTGTAGTCCTCAGGCTCGTAGAGATAAGTCGCGCCGAAGAAGTCCTCCAGGTAGACGCTCGCCAACCGTTGTTCGGGCAAGTTCAGCAACATTGCGCTGGAGGTGACTGCTATCCGGTTCGGGACCGCGAAGGGGAGTACTTGCAGCGTGATGTTCGGCAGCTCGGACATGGTGAGCAGATGTGCCAGCTGCGATCGCATCGTGTTCGCGTCGCCCTGCATCCGATGCAAGGCGGCTTCGCTGAGCACGGCGTGCAGCTTGAGAGGTGAACGCGACCGCGACAATGAGCCTTGTCGACTGATGCGGGTCCGCACCTGCTGCTCGACGACACGGGGATCAGCCGCGGGCTCCCACGCCTGGATCGTGGAGCGTGCGTAGTCCTCAGTCTGGAGCAGCCCGGTGATGATCTCCACTTCGTACAACCGTAGCTCCGTAGCCGCGCTCTCCAGCGCGAGGAACCGCTGGAACCAGTCGGGGACGGCGTCGCGGTGGTACTTCTTCGGCCGGTTGCGCTTCGCCGCCTGCTCGGCGACCTCGGAGAGATACCGTCGCTGCTTCGCGGGCGCGCCGTAGAAATCCAGCAGCTGCACCACTTCCTCGGGTTTGATGCCTTGGCTGCCGCCTTCGACCTTGCTCATCTTCGGCTGCTTGCAGCCCAGCACATCGGCCGCTTCGAAGGTGCTGCGGTCGGCTTCCTCGCGTAGACGGCGCAGTTCTATGCCGAGTTGGATCCGGAGCATGCGCGGGTCGGGAGTGGTCAGCATGCGGATCATCGTCACAGCTCACCCGGCTTTTGTGGATCACCTGGTCGTGTAAATGACGCGCGGAATCATTCCTAATAGCTTCACCGGTACAGAACGTCGGCGAACGGAGCGGTGATGCACGGCGATGGCGAGGCGGAGTTGTTGCGGGAGCTGGCGGAAGGCGTGCGTCCGCGCGGTTTCGCGGTCTACGAGTTGATCCGGGACGAGGACGGCGGCGAGATCGTCGACGCGGAGCTCTGCGTGTGGGGACTGGACTGCACCGCGCAGCGCCCTCCCGGCAGCGACGACGCGGGTGCGGTGTTCATGAGCCCGCACGGAATGCTGGGCAACGCGGAGTCCGCCGAAGCGACCTTCGAGATGTTCGCGATGATCCGCGAGGTCCGCCTCGTCTGGCTCTGATCAGGGCGGGGTCGGGCGTGGCGGCCCGCATACTTCCTTGATTGATGTTGCACGAGGATGCATAATCATCCGCATGGCGATTCGGGTGGCAGTGGCGGGTGCGAGCGGTTACGCGGGCGGGGAACTCCTGCGTCTGCTGCTGGCGCACCCCGAAGTGGAGATCGGGACGTTGACCGCCGGCGGCAACGCGGGCACGAAGCTGGGCGCGCACCACCCGAACCTGCTGCCGCTGGCCGACCGCGAACTCACCGAGACCAACGCTGCCGAGCTCTCCGGGCACGACGTCGTCTTCCTCGCGCTGCCGCACGGCCACTCCGCCGCGCTGGCCGCCGAACTCGGCGACGACACCACGGTCATCGACTGCGGCGCCGACCACCGGCTCAACGACCCCGAGGCGTGGACCCGCTGGTACGGCGGCGACCACCCCGGCACCTGGCCCTACGGCATCCCCGAACTCCCCGGCGGGCGCGACGCGCTGCGCTCCGCCAGCCGGATCGCGGTGCCGGGCTGCTTCCCGACCGTCTCCTCGCTGGCGCTCGCGCCCGCGTTCGCGGCGGGCCTGGTCGAGCCGGAGGCCGTCGTCGTCGCCGTGACCGGGACCTCCGGCGCGGGCCGCGCGCTCAAGCCGCACCTGCTCTCCGCCGAGGTCATGGGTTCGGCCAGCGCCTACGGAGTCGGCGGCGCGCACCGGCACACCCCGGAGATGGTGCAGAACCTCAGCGCCGTCGCGGGCGAACCCGTGAAGGTGTCGTTCACGCCCGTGCTCGCGCCCATGTCGCGCGGCATCCTCGCCACCTGCAGCGCACCGCTGCGCGGTGACCTCGACGTCGCCGCCGCCCGCAAGGTCTACCTCGACGCCTACGGCGACGAGCCGTTCGTGCACGTGCTGCCCGAAGGCTCCTGGCCGCAGACCTCCGCGACGCTCGGCGCGAACACCGTGCACCTCCAGGTCGCCATCGACCCCGACGCGAACCGCCTCGTGGTCGTCGGCGCCGAGGACAACCTCACCAAGGGCACCGCGGGCGGCGCCGTGCAGTGCATGAACCTCGCCAAGGGCCTGCCGGAGACCACCGGGCTGCCGCTCGCGGGGATCGCGCCGTGACCGCACTGGAACTGCGGCTGCACCCCGAACACCTCGCCGTCGCGAAGGTTCCGGCGACCGCGGACCTCGCCCTCGGCGGCGGGCCGATCCGCGCCGAACTGGCCACCGCCGAGGAGCGCACGATCGTCCTCGGCCACGACCAGGCGACCGGACTCGGTGCGCAGGCCGCCGTCGAAGGCCCGTTCCGGGCGCTGGAGGTCCGCGGCCCGCTGGACTTCGCGCTCACCGGTGTCCTCGCCGCTTTGCTGACCCCGTTGGCGCAGGCCGGGATCAGCGTCTTCACACTGTCCACCTTCGACACCGACTGGATCCTCGTCCCCGCCGGATCGGCGGAGCAGGCCCGGACCGCGTTGATCAACTCAGGTCACACCGTCACCACGGAGGAATTCGCATGAGCGTCACAGCCCCCGCCGGATTCCGGGCGGCCGGTGTGCCCGCCGGGATCAAGGCGAGCGGAGCCCGGGACCTCGCTCTGATCGTCAACGACGGCCCGCGCCACACCGCGGCCGGCGTGTTCACCACCAACAAGGTCAAAGCGGCCCCGGTGCTGTGGTCCCAGCAGGTGCTGCAGGAGCGCAGCCTGCGCGCCGTGGTGCTCAACTCCGGCGGCGCCAACGCCTGCACCGGACCCGAAGGCTTCCAGGACACCCACGCCACCGCTGAGAAGGTCGCCGAAGTGCTCGGCGTCGGCGCCATCGACGTCGCCGTGTGCTCCACGGGCCTGATCGGCGAACGCCTCCCGATGCCCGCCGTTGTGTCCGGAGTGGACAGTGCGGCGGCGGCGCTCGCGGACACCGAAGCCGCCGGGACCGACGCGGCGACGGCGGTGCTGACCACCGACAGCAAGGCCAAGCAGGCGCTCGCCACCGGGAACGGCTGGAGCGTCGGCGGCTTCGCCAAGGGCGCGGGCATGCTCGCCCCCAACATGGCGACCATGCTCAGCGTCCTCACCACCGACGCCGTCGTCGCCCCCGAGACCCTCGACGCCGCGCTGCGCGCCGCCACCCGCACCACCTTCGACCGGCTCGACGTCGACGGCGGCACCTCCACCAACGACACCGTGCTGCTGCTGGCCTCCGGAGCCTCCGGCGTCGAACCCACCGCCGACGAGCTGACCGAGGTCCTCACCGCCGTGAGCACCGACCTCGTCCGCCAGCTCCAAGGCGACGCCGAAGGCGCCACCAAGGCCGTCGACATCACCGTGCGCGGCGCGCGCACCGAGGACGACGCCGTCCACATCGGACGGATCATCGCCGAGGACAACCTGGTCAAGACCGCGCTGTTCGGCTCCGACCCCAACTGGGGCCGGATCGCGATGGCGCTCGGGCGGGCGAAGGCCGAGATCGACGTGGACCGCGTCGAGATCATCACCAACGACGTCTCGCTGTTCGCCGGTGGCCTGCCCAACCGCGACCGCGGCGAAGCCGACCTCACCGGCCGCGACATCCGGATCGTCGTGGACCTGCACCTCGGCGACCAGACGGCCACCATCCTGTCCACCGACCTGTCGCACGACTACGTCGAAGAGAACAGCGCGTACTCCTCATGACACCGACCCCGGCAGACAGGCTCGCCACCGCCGCCGAGAAGGCCAGCGTGCTCGTCGAAGCACTGCCCTGGCTGGAGCGCTTCCACGGCGCCACCGTCGTCATCAAGTACGGCGGCAACGCCATGGTCGACGACGAGCTCAAAGCCGCGTTCGCGCAGGACATGGTGTTCCTGCGGCTCGCGGGCCTGCACCCCGTCATCGTGCACGGCGGCGGACCGCAGATCACCTCGATGCTCGACCGCCTCGGCATGGCCGGCGAATTCCGCGGCGGCCTGCGCGTCACCACGCCCGAAACGCTCGACGTGGTGCGGATGGTCCTGGTCGGCCAGGTCGGGCGCGAACTCGTCGGCCTCATCAACAAGCACGGCCCGCACGCCGTGGGCATGTCCGGCGAGGACGCGCAGCTGTTCACCGCCGCGCGCCGTACCGCCACCGTCGACGGCGAACCCGTGGACGTCGGCCTCGTCGGCGACGTCGTCGCCGTCAACCCCGACGCGGTGCTCGACCTGATCAGCGCCGGACGCATCCCCGTCGTGTCCACCGTCGCGCCCGACGTCGACGGTGTGGTGCACAACGTCAACGCCGACACCGCCGCCGGAGCGCTCGCCGTGGCCCTCGGCGCGGAGAAGCTCGTCGTGCTCACCGACGTCGAAGGCCTCTACACCGACTGGCCCGACCGCTCCTCGCTGGTGTCCCGGCTCGACGCCGACCAGCTCGAAGAACTGCTGCCCGGACTGGCCTCCGGGATGGTGCCGAAGATGGAGGCGTGCCTGCGCGCCGTGCGCGGCGGCGTGCCGCGAGCGCACGTCATCGACGGCAGGCTCGCGCACTCGGTGCTGCTCGAAGTGTTCACCAGCGCCGGCGTCGGAACCATGGTGCTGCCCGGGAAGGAAGACGAGAACGCATGACCACCAACACCACCGGGGCGCAGCGCTGGCAGGCGTCCATGATGGGCAACTACGGCACCCCGAAGCTCACCCTGACCAGCGGCTCCGGCTGCGAGGTCACCGACGCCGACGGCAAGACCTACCTCGACTTCGTCGGCGGCATCGCCGTCAACGCCCTCGGCCACGCCCACCCGGCCGTGGTGCGGGCGGTGACCGAGCAGATCGGCACCCTCGGGCACGTCTCCAACTTCTACGCCCACGACCCGGGCCTGAAGCTCGCCGAGCGGCTGCTCGACCTCTCCGGGTTCACCGGGCGCGGACGCGTCCTGTTCTGCAACTCCGGCGCCGAAGCCAACGAGGCCGCGTTCAAGATCGCCCGGCGGACCGGGCGGCTCAAGATCGTCGCCACGGAAGGCGGCTTCCACGGCCGGACCATGGGCGCGCTGGCGCTCACCGGCCAGCCCGCGAAGCAGGAACCGTTCGCGCCGATGCCCGCCGGGGTCGAGCACGTCCCCTACGGCGACGTCGCCGCCCTCGAATCCGCCGTGGACGACACGACGGCCGCGCTCGTGCTCGAACCCGTGCAGGGCGAGAACGGCGTCATCGTCCCGCCCGAGGGCTACCTGCGGGCCGCGCGCGAGATCACCAGCAGGCACGGCGCACTGCTGGTCATCGACGAGGTGCAGACCGGCATCGGGCGCACCGGCCACTGGTTCGCCTTCCAGCGCGACGGCATCGAACCCGACGTCATCACCCTCGCCAAGGGCCTCGGCGGCGGCCTCTCCCTCGGCGCCTGCATCGGCGTCGGCGACGCGGGCGAACTGCTGCAACCCGGCCAGCACGGCACCACCTTCGGCGGTAACCCCGTCGCGTGCGCCGCCTCGCTCGCCGTGCTCGACACCATCGCCGCCGACGGACTGCTCGACCACGTCAAGGCGCTCGGTGAACTGCTCGCCGACGGCGTCCGCGACCTCCGGCACCCGCTGATCGCCGAAGTGCGCGGCCAAGGGCTGCTGCTGGCGATCCGCCTCACCGAACCTGTCGCCGCCGCCACCGCCGCGGCGGCCCAGGACGCCGGATACCTCATCAACGCCGTGCAACCGGACGTGCTCCGGCTCAGCCCGGCGCTGGTGCTCACCGCCGACCAGGCCCGCCGGTTGCTGACCGACCTGCCCGGCCTGCTCGGCTGACCCGAACCCACTCCCACCACCACGAAGCCACGGAGGTGACCCCGTGACACTCCGGCATTTTCTGCGCGACGACGACCTGAGCCCGCAGGAGCAGACCGAGATCCTCGACCTCGCAGCCCGGTTCAAGACCGACCGGCTCGCGGACCGCTCCCTCGAAGGCCGCTCCATCGCGGTGATCTTCGAGAAGAACTCCACCCGCACCCGGCTGTCCTTCGAAGTCGGCATCCACCAGCTCGGCGGTCAGCCGATCGTGGTCGACGGCCGCATGATGCAGCTCGGCCGCGAGGAGACCATCGAGGACACCTCGCGCGTGCTGTCCCGCTACGTCGACGCCGTCGTCTGGCGCACCTTCGCCCAAGCCCGCATCGAAGCGATGGCCGGCGTGTCCGCGGTGCCCGTCGTCAACGCGCTCACCGACGAGTTCCACCCCTGCCAGGTCCTCGCCGACCTGCAGACCGTGCGGGAACGCCACGGCGACCTGCCCGGCCGCACCCTCACCTACCTCGGCGACGGCGCCAACAACATGGCGCACTCGCTGCTCATCGGCGGCGTCACCGCGGGCATGCACGTCCGCGTCGGAGCGCCCGAAGGCTTCGCCCCCGCGCCGTGGGTGCTCGAAGCCGCGGGCAAGCGGGCGGCCGAGACCGGCGGCTCCGTCCGGGTGCACCACGACGCCCGCTCCGCCGTCGACGGAGCCGACGTGCTCGTCACCGACTCCTGGACCTCCATGGGCCAGGAGAACGACGGCAAGGACCGCGTCAGCCCGTTCCGCCCGTTCCAGATCAACACCGAACTGCTCGCCGCCACCGGCGTCGACACCAGCGTGCTGCACTGCCTGCCCGCGCACCGCGGCTGGGAAGTCACCGACGAGGTCCTCGACGGCCCCGCCAGCGCCGTGTTCGACGAAGCCGAGAACCGCCTGCACGCGCAGAAGGCCCTGCTCGCCTGGCTGGTGCAGCGGTCATGACCACCAGGGCGGCCCGGCAGGCGCGCATCGTCGAGCTCGTCTCGACGATGGGCATCCGCAGCCAGACCGAGCTCGCGAAGCTGCTGGCGGGCGACGGCATCGACGTCACCCAGGCCACGCTGTCGCGCGACCTCGACGAACTGGGCGCGGTGAAACTGCGCGGACCCGACGGGGGAGCGGCGGTCTACGTCATCCCCGAAGACGGCAGCCCCGTGCGCGGGGTGCAAGGTGGCACCACGAGGCTCAGCCGGTTGCTGGCCGAACTGCTCGTCTCGGCCGACGGCTCCGGCAACCTCACCGTGCTGCGCACCCCGCCGGGTGCGGCGCAGTTCCTGGCCAGCGCGATCGACCGCGCCGCCCTGCTGGAAGCGGTCGGCTCCATCGCGGGCGACGACACCGTCATGGTCCTCGCCAGGGAACCGCTCACCGGCCTCGACCTGGCCGAGCGGTTCACCAACATGGCCTCCGGCGAGCGGATGCCACCGCCGGACGGCATCGAGAACCCCGACGACGGTGACGCCGCGGACCGGCGGGACCCGAACACCACCACCTGACGACGCAAGATGAGGAAGACATCGTGACCCAGCAAGGCAGCGAGCCCACCAAACTGTGGGGCGGCCGCTTCGCCTCCGGCCCGGCCGAGGCCATGGCCGCGCTCAGCCTCTCCACCCACTTCGACTGGCGGCTGGCGCCCTACGACATCGCCGGTTCCCGCGCGCACGCCCGCGTGCTGCACCAGGCGGGCCTGCTCACCGCCGACGAGCTCGACCGGATGCACCGGGGCCTCGACGTGCTCGCCGCCGACGTCGAATCCGGCGCGTTCCAGCCCGTCGTCGAAGACGAGGACGTGCACACCGCGCTCGAACGCGGCCTGCTCGAGCGGGTCGGCACCGACCTCGGCGGCAAGCTGCGCGCGGGCCGCTCCCGCAACGACCAGGTCGCGACCCTGTTCCGGATGTGGCTGCGCGACGCCACCCGCCGCGTCGCCGCCGGCGTGCTCGACGTCGTCGACGCGCTCGCCGGCCAGGCCCAGGCGCACCCGGACGCGGTGCTGCCCGGCCGCACCCACCTCCAGCACGCCCAGCCGGTGCTGCTCGGCCACCACCTGCTCGCGCACTGCCAGGCGCTGCTGCGCGACGTCAGCCGGTTGCGCGACTGGGACGCGCGCACCGCGTTCTCCCCGTACGGCTCGGGCGCGCTCGCCGGATCGTCGCTGGGCCTCGACCCGCAGGCGGTGGCCGCGGAACTCGGCTTCGACGGCGGCGCGGTGGACAACTCCATCGACGGCACCGCCTCCCGCGACTTCGCGGCGGAATCCGCGTTCTGCCTGGCCATGCTCGCGGTGAACCTCTCCCGCGTCGCCGAAGAGGTCATCATCTGGAACACCGCGGAGTTCCGGTACGTCACGCTCGACGACGCCTGGGCCACCGGCAGCTCGATCATGCCGCAGAAGAAGAACCCGGATGTCGCCGAACTCGCCCGCGGCAAGTCCGGCCGGCTGATCGGCAACCTCACCGGCCTGCTCGCGACCCTCAAAGCGCAGCCGCTGGCCTACAACCGGGACCTGCAGGAGGACAAGGAGCCGGTGTTCGACTCCGTCGAGCAGCTCGACCTCCTGCTCCCGGCGATGGCCGGAATGCTCGGCACGCTCACCTTCCACACCGAGCGGCTCGCCGAACTCGCCCCCGCCGGCTTCACCCTGGCCACCGACATCGCCGAGTGGCTGGTGCGCCAAGGCGTCCCGTTCCGCGTGGCGCACGAGGCGTCGGGGGAGTGCGTGCGCACCGCCGAGGCCCGCGACGTCGGCCTCAACGACCTCACCGACGAGGAGCTCGCCGCCGCGCACCCCGCGCTCACCCCCGCGGTCCGCGAGGTGCTGACCGTGCCCGGCTCCATCGCCTCCCGGGACTCGCACGGCGGAACCGCACCCGATCGTGTGAACGAGCAGCGGGACCGGGTGTTCGAGGCCATCCGCGAGCATCGTGCCTGGCTGACGGCGTGAAGACCCCTCGCGTTCGGTCGGTACTGTTCCGCCCGTGAGCCAGCTCAAGCGCGAAGACCTCGCACACGACCCCCTCTGGGTGGCCCGCCGCCTGCTCGGCTGCGAGCTGCGGTCGAGCCACCCGGAGGGCGACGTGCGGATCCGGCTCGTCGAAGTCGAGGCCTACCGGGGCGGCGACGACCCCGCCTCGCACTGCTACCGCGGCATGACCCAGCGCAACGCCGTGATGTTCGGCCCGGCAGGTCACCTCTACGTCTACTTCGTCTACGGCATGCACTTCTGCATCAACGTGGTGTGCACCGAGAACGGCACCCCGGGCGCGGTGCTGCTGCGCGGGGGCGAAGTCCTCGAAGGCACCGAACTGGCCCGGCGCCGCCGCCCCGCCGTGCGCAAGGACGCCCAGCTCGCCAGCGGACCGGCGCGCCTGGCCGGTGTTCTCGGCATCACCGGCGAGCACAACGGCATCGACCTCACCGCCCCCGACTCACCGGTCCGCCTGTTCGCCGGCACCGACGTCGACGAGGACGACGTCCGGACCGGGCCGCGAGTCGGCGTCGCCACCGCCGTCGACCTCCCGTGGCGCTCCTGGATCGACGGTTCCCCCTCGGTCAGTCCGTACCGGAGGGGCGGCCGCCGCCGGAGCCGGGACCAGGCATAAAACCGATTGCCGGGATGCGCCAGACTGGTCGCGTGAGCGAGCACATCCTTGACGAGCTGTCCTGGCGCGGCCTGATCGCGCAATCCACCGACCTCGACGCGCTGCGTTCGGACCTGGACTCCGGACCGCTCACTCTGTATGCGGGCTTCGACCCGACCGCGCCGAGCCTGCACGCCGGTCACCTCATCCCGCTGCTGACGCTGCGTCGCTTCCAGCTCGCCGGGCACCGCCCGGTGGTGCTCTCCGGCGGCGCGACCGGCCTGATCGGCGACCCGCGCGACACCGGTGAGCGCAACCTGCACGACATCGACACCGTGCGGGAGTGGACGGAGCGGATCGGGCACCAGCTCGCGAAGTTCGTCGACTTCGTCCGGGACGGCGCTCCGGAGTCCCCGACGGGCGCGCTGGTCGCCGACAACTCGGACTGGACCGCGCAGCTCCCGGTCACCGAGTTCCTCCGCGAGGTCGGTAAGCACTTCTCCATCAACACGATGCTGTCCAGGGAGACGGTCAAGCGCCGCCTGGAAGGCGACGGCCTGTCGTACACCGAGTTCAGCTACATGCTGTTGCAGGCCAACGACTTCGTGCAGCTCTACCGCAGGCACGGCACCCGGTTGCAGCTCGGCGGCTCCGACCAGTGGGGCAACATCGTCGCAGGCGTGGACCTGCTGCGCCGCCAGGAGAACGCCACCGGCCACGCCCTGACCCTCCCGCTGGTCACCGACGCGGAGGGCCGCAAGTTCGGCAAGTCCACCGGCGGCGGCAACGTGTGGCTCGACCCCGAGCTGACCTCGCCCTACGCCTGGTACCAGTACTTCGTGAACTCCTCGGACGCCGACGTGGGCAAGTACCTGCGCCTGTTCACGTTCCTCGACCACGAGGAGATCGAGGAGCTGGAGCGCACCACCGCCGAGCGCCCGCAGCAGCGCGCCGGCCAGCGCAGGCTCGCCGAAGAGCTCACGACCCTCGTCCACGGGCAGGAGCAGACCCACCAGGTCATCGCCGCCAGCCAAGCCCTGTTCGGCCGCGGCGACTTCGCCGAGCTGGACGAGGCCACGCTGGACGCCGTGATGGCCGAGGTCCCCACCGGCGAAGTGCGCCTGTCCGACGAGCCGACCATCGTCGACCTGCTCGTCGAAGCAGGTCTCGCACAGGGCCGCGGGGCCGCCCGGCGCACCGTCAACGAAGGCGGCGCCTACGTCAACAACACCAAAATCGCAGATGAGACGTGGTCCGTGTCGAAGGAGGACCTGCTGCACGGCCGCTGGGCGGTCATTCGACGTGGCAAGCGTCACACTGCAGGGATCAAGGTGCTGTACTAGCCTGTTCGCAGGGCCGGAAACGGCGGGTGACCTGCTGGTTTACCTCCTTCCGGTCCTGCTGGGCGCTGACTTGACTTTGAGTCGGTCGGCGCGTAACTTATTCCAAGTCAGCGCGGAACGAGCCGGAAACAAACGGACCGGGCGCGACGGGGTCACGAACCAAGCTCCCAGTTAGTCCTGGTAGAGTGGGTGACTCGAATACAAAACTCTAAATGCGGATCGGGTTTCTCGACGTTCCGGGGTGCGGGTGACCGCGAGGTTGACCCCCCTGAAACAGCGGAAAAACGGGCCTGCTAGAGTTTGGAACATCGCAA
>NZ_JBSFWJ010000032.1:0-69527 GCF_053592695.1 Saccharopolyspora sp. NPDC002578
GGAACCTCAGTCGGTCTGTCGCTGCGGGATCTTTTTCCCAAGTGGCTCCGCCACGAGGGAAAAAGCTGTCCTCGCGACAGACCGACTGAGAACCCGCGGGTGAGGGCTTCTCGACGTGGGCTATGTGCTTCGCACATACAGGCACGGCCTTCGGCCGCAAGGCATGGCCGTGGTCTGCGGGTCGCAGTGGTGGTCGGGTGGTTGGGTGGTCGGCTATGCGTCCGCTAGACCGGGAGCAGGCACACCGGGGTTGGGGAGGACGCCGGGTCTGTGATCGGGGTGAGGGCGCCTGTGGTGGAGACGGCGAAGGCCTGGATGGTGTCGCTGAGCTCGCCTGCGGCGTAGAGGACGTCTCCCTGCGGGGAGAGGGCTACGTGGCGGGGGCCGCGGACACCGGCCGGGAAGATGCCGACGGGTTCGAAGCCGGCGGCGGAGAACACCGCGATGCTGTCGTGGCCCCGGTTCGAGGCGAACACGAAGCGGCCGTCCGGGGAGACCACGACCTCCGCGGCCAGGCTCGTGCCCGCGAAGTCCGCCGGGAGCAGCGGGAGCGTCCGGCCCGGTCGCACCGTCCCGCCGTCGGGGTCGAACTCGAACTCGGTGATCGTCGAAGTCAGCTCCCCCACCAGGTAGCCGCGGTCGCCGTCCGGGTGGAACGCGAGGTGCCGGGGCCCGGTGCCCGCCTCCCACGCGACCTCGTGCTTGAGCACCATGTGCCCGGTGTCCGCGTCGAACGCGTACACGTACACCGCGTCCGTGCCCAGATCGGCGGCGAGCACGAAACGACCGTCCGGGGACGGCACGATCTGGTGCGCGTGCGGCCCCTCCTGGCGGTCCTTGTCCGGACCCTGCCCGCTGTGCTGCACCGCGTGGCACGCCTCCCGCAGCACCCCGCCCTCCCCGATCGGGTGCACCACGACGTTGCCCGACAGGTAGTTCGCGGTGAGCAGGAACCGGCCGGAGGGGTGCACGCTCAGGTGGCACGGCGCCGACCCGTGCGTGGGCTGCGAGTTGATCTCGGCGAGCGTGCCGTCCGGGCGCACGTCGAACGCCACCACCCGGCCGTGCGCGACCTCGTTCACCGCGAACAACGTCGCGCCGTCCGGCGCCAGCGCCAGGAACGACGGCTCGTAGGTGTCGGCGACCGTGTCGGTGCACCGCAACCGCCCCGCCGCATCGGCGAACGCGAGGCGGATCCCGTTCGCCGCCGACTCCGGACCGGTGTAAGCCCCCACGTACACCCGATACTGCGCGTCCTCCGGCATGAGCGACCTCCACCGATGTTCCGGGACCTTCTGCTGCGCGCACGCGAACCGCGTGCCAGCGCACCGGGACCGACCATCCCGGGAACGCGATCCGCACACGCTGAGTCATCGACAGTACACGCGTTGTTCATCGAACCGGGCCCGACAGTAGCGCGCGGCGCGGCGTCCCCGACAGCCCCGAACGGGGCGACCGCCGATCGCGAAACGTTTCGCGATCAGGCCGGATCACGCAACGATCCGCCGAAAGAAGCAACATCTCACGGCTGAAACGAAGGCCTGGGCCGGAATAGCCTGAACAGCATGACCTCCGCCTCGCCCGAGACCCTGCCCACCGCGGCCGGGACCTCCCGCACCTCCGAGTTCCTGCGCCTCGACGACGACTACAGCGCGCACAACTACCACCCGTTGCCGGTCGTGATCGCCGAAGCCGAGGGTGCGTGGATGACCGATGTGGACGGTCGCCGCTACCTGGACTTCCTGGCGGGGTACTCGGCGCTGAACTTCGGGCACCGCCACCCCGACCTCGTCGCCGCCGCCACCGAGCAGCTCGGGCGGGTCACGCTGACCAGCCGCGCGTTCCACCACGACCAGTTCGGCCCGTTCTGCCGCGAACTGGCCGAGCTCACCGGCACCGAGCAGGTGCTGCTGATGAACTCCGGCGCCGAAGCCGTCGAATCGGCCATCAAGATCGCCCGGAAGTGGGCGTACCAGGTCAAGGGCGTGCCCGCGGACCGAGCCGAGATCATCGTCGCCGGCTCCAACTTCCACGGCCGCACCACCACGATCGTGTCGTTCTCCACCGACTCCACGGCCCGCGCCGACTTCGGGCCGTTCACCCCCGGCTTCACCGTCACCGCCTACGGCGACGCCGCCGCCGTCGAGGACGCGATCACCGACCGCACCGCCGCCGTCCTCGTCGAACCGCTGCAGGGCGAAGCGGGCGTCGTGGTGCCGCCCGCCGGTTACCTGCGCAGGCTGCGCGAGCTCTGCGACGACCGCAACGTGCTGCTCATCGCCGACGAGATCCAATCCGGCCTGGCCCGCACCGGCGAACTGCTCGCCTGCGACCACGACGGCGTGCGCGCGGACCTCTACACCCTGGGCAAGGCCCTCGGCGGCGGCCTGCTGCCCGTCTCCGCCGTCGTCGGCAGCCGCGCCGTGCTCGGCGTGCTGCGCCCCGGCGAGCACGGCTCCACGTTCGGCGGGAACCCGCTGGCCTGCGCCGTCGGGCGGGCCGTGGTGCGGCTGCTGGCGACCGGCGAGCACCAGCGGCGCTCCCGCGAACTCGGCGCGCACCTGCACGCCCGGCTCGGCGAACTCGTCGGCCACGGCGTCGCCGAAGTGCGCGGGCGCGGGCTGTGGGCCGGTGTGGAGATCTCCCCCGGCGGGCCGAGCGGACGCCGGATCAGCGAACGGCTCGCCGAGAACGGCGTGCTGTGCAAGGAAACCCAGGACACCACCCTGCGCATCGCCCCGCCGCTGACGATCACCCGCGAGGAGCTCGACCAGGGCATCGACGCGATCACGACCGCGCTCCGCCGCTGACCCCCTCCAGCGACGAGGCCGCGCCGCGTCAGCGGCGCGGCCCGGGCGGTCGCGACACCGGGAACGACCGACCTCGGGACCTCAGGACTTGACGGTGTCCCGGGACAGGGCGGTGAGGCGGCTGAGTGCGCGCAGGTACTTCTTGCGGTAGCCGCCGCGCAGCATCTCCTCGGTGAACAGCGCGGACAGCGGCTCGCCCGACACCCGCACCGGGACGGCCCGGTCGTAGAGGCGGTCGGCGAAGGCGACCAGGCGCAGGCCCACCGTCTGGTTCGGGGCCGCGTGCAGGCCGCGCAGGTGCACCGCCGCGACGTCGTCGACCAGGCGGCCGTACTTCGACGGGTGCACGCCGGCCAGGTGATCGCACAGCGCGTCGAAGTCGTCGAGCGTCGCGCCGGGCAGCGAGTCCGCCTCCGCCGCGAGCTCCGCGTCGTCCATCGGCTCCGGCGGGTCGGGCAGGCCGCGATGGCGGTAGTCCGGCCCGTCGACGCGCAGCACCTCGAACCGCTCGGACATCGCGTGGATCTCCCGCAGGAAGTCCACCGCCGCGAACCGGCCCTCGCCGAGCTTGCCGGGCAGCGTGTTGGAGGTGGCCGCGATGTGCACGCCCGCCTCGGTGAGCTTCGCGATCAGCTGCGTGACCAGCATCGTGTCGCCGGGATCGTCCAGTTCGAACTCGTCGATCGCCAGCAGCCGGTGCGCCGAGAGCCGGTTCACCGTCTCGGTGAACCCGAGCGCGCCGACGAGGTTGGTGACCTCGACGAACGTGCCGTAGGACTTCGGCCCGGGAACGGCGTGCCACAGCGAGGCCAGCAGGTGCGTCTTGCCGACGCCGAACCCGCCGTCCAAGTACAGGCCCTGCTTGCCCTCGGGAGCCCGGCCCCCGCCGAACAGCGAACGCCACCACCCGCCGTTGTTGCCGCGGGCGGCGCCGGAGCGGTCCGCGAACGCGCGGCACGACTCGACCGCGGCGGCCTGGCTCGGCTCCTCCGGGTTCGGGACGTAGGTCTCGAACCGCGCCTCGTCGAACCGCGGCGGCGGCGTCATCGCGTCGACCATGTCGGCCGGGCTCAGCTCGGGGCGGCGGTCGATGAGGCGTGCGGCGGTCATGCGCCGACCCTATAACCGCCGCCGCGGCCGAAACCGGTGGCAGTGGTCACCCCGAGCGCGGACGCGGACTTCACCCCAGGTCGCGGGGCGTCACCGGACCGGCGCCGTGAGCAGCCCCTCCCCATGCGCCCCGCGCGAGCCGTGTTGGGATGGACGGGTGGACAGGCTGTGGCCCCCTGGCGGCGAACCCCTCAGCACGACGACTCCGGCCGAAGTGACGCCCGAGGTCGAAGCGTTCTACGACTACCCCGCGAACCTCGCGCGGCCGTGGCTGCGCACGAACTTCGTGTCCAGCCTCGACGGCGCGGTCACCGTGCGCGGCAGCTCCCGCGGCCTGTCCTCGCCCGCCGACCGGGTCGCGATGGCGCTGATCCGGGACCTCTCCGACGTGGTCCTGGTCGGAGCGGGCACCGCGCTGACCGAGGGCTACCGCGGGGTCGAGCGCAGCGAGGTCGACGCGGAACGCCGGGCGCGGTTCGGGCTCGCCGAGGTACCCCCGATCGCGGTGGTGACGGGCCGCTGCTCGCTGGAACCGGACTCGCCGCTGCTGACCGACACCGTCGTCCCACCCATCGTGATCACCTGCGCCGACGCCCCCGAAGCACGCCGAGCCGTGCTGGCCGACGCGGGCGCCGACGTCGTGGTCGCCGGGACCGGCGGCGTGGACCTGACCGCGGCGCTGGCCGCGCTCGGCGAACGCGGGCTGCTGCGCGTCGGCTGCGAAGGCGGGCCGCGGCTGTTCGGCGACCTCGTCGCCGCGGACCTCGTCGACGAGCTGTGCCTCACCGTCTCGCCGCTGCTCGCCGGTGGCGGCGCCGGCCGCATCGCGCACGGCCCGGACCTGGCCGCACCGCACCCGATGCGGCTGCTGTCCGCGCTGCACGCGGAGGAATCGCTGCTGCTGCTGCGGTACGGGAGACTCCGGGCGTGACCGAGCGGGCCGACAGCGACGCGAACCTCATGGCCGCCGCCCAGCGCGGCGATGGGGTGGCCTTCGACGAACTGGTCCGCAGGCACACCCGCTCCATGTACCGGGTGGCCTACCGGATCCTCAACGACCAGGCCGAAGCCGAGGACGCGGTGCAGGACGCCTGGGTCTCCGCGTGGCGGTCGCTGTCCCGGTTCCGCGGTGATTCCGCGCCGACGACGTGGCTGTACCGGGTGGTCACCAACGCCGCGCTCGGCCAGGTCCGGCGGCGCAAGAACACGGTCGCGATGGACATCAGCGACGAATCGATGAGCCACCTCGTCTCCGACCACGACTCCGGCAACCCCGAAGGTCACGCGGTGCGCGCCGAGGAGGCCGACCTGGTGCACCGCGCCATCGCCACGCTGGAACCGTCCCAGCGGGTGCCGCTGGTGCTGCGCGAGTTCGAGGGCATGTCTTACGAACAGATCGCCGAGGTGCTAGAGGTGAACGTGACGGCGTTGCGATCGCGGCTGCACCGCGCTCGGCTCGCCCTGCTGTCCAGGTTGAAGGAGATGCACCATGGGTGAGCCTTCCTTCGACCCGGATCAAGTGCTGCCCTGCGGCCACACCGTCGGCGAACTCGTCGACCACCTCGCGGGCGACGCCCCCGACGACTTCGCGGCGCACGCGCGGACCTGCCCGCACTGCCGGGCGGAACTCGCCGAGCTGGCCCCCGGCGGCTGGGAACCCGTGCGGCGAGCCGCGGAACTCTCCGTCGAACCACCCGAAGGACTGATATCCCGCACGCTGCTCACGGTGCGCCGGGCGCGCGGCGGCGCCGCGGGTTCCCCGGCGGAAGTGGCCCAGGAACTCGGCATGCTGCGGGTGGCGCCGCAGGCGACGCTGGTGCTGGCGCGGCGGTTGAGCCTGGAACTGCTCGCCGACCGGCGCGGCACCCGGCTGCTGGCCTGCACCGGGGACGTGCAGGAGATCCGGGTGGACGTGGTGATCGACTACGGATTGCCTGCTCCTGCGCTGGCCGCGCAACTGCAGGATGATCTGGGCCGGGCGTTGCGGGAGCACCTCGGCGCGGCCGCACCGGCGGTGTGGGTGCGGATCGCCGATGTGACACCTCCGCAAAGCTCGTGATCAGCTCAAGAAAGTGACTTGCGTCATAGTTCCGCGATGTTCCGGGATCACGGGCATCTGATCTTCCGTCCCGGATTTCGCAGACCGACCCGGTCGCTGCGATGACGAACACGGCGACAACCAGGATCTTCGCAGGGGAAGGAGCCCTTTCATGGCCCAGACGAGCGGTACGTCCACGCCGAGCACCGAGGCCCAGAGCGGGACCACGTCGTCCGGCGGCGGCAAGGGCCTCGCCACCGGCGGCAGCGCCAGCGCCAGCACCCCCGCCCGGCTCGCCGACGACACCAACCAGGGCAAGACGACGATCGCCGCCTCCGTGGTGCAGAAGATCGCCGGAATCGCCGCGCGGGAGATCTCCGGCGTGCACGCCATGGGCGGTGGCGTCTCGCGCGCCTTCGGCGCCATCCGCGAGCGCATCCCCGGTGGCGGCGGGTCCAGCTCCAGCACGACCTCCGGCGTGCAGGTCGAGGTCGGCGAGAAGCAGGCCGCGATCGACCTGGACATCGTCGTCGAGTACGGCGCCTCCATCGTCGAGCTGGCCCGCGCGGTGCGCCGCAACGTCATCACCGGCGTCGAGCGGATGACCGGCCTCGAGGTCATCGAGGTCAACATCGCGGTCAACGACATCCACCTCCCGTCGGAGGACGACGAGGACAACGGCAACGGTGGCCAGAGCACCGGCTCCTCGTCCCGAGTGGAATGAGAACGCGCGTGGTCCCGGCTACCCCGACCGGGACCACGCGTTCCCCCGTCCCGGCCCGCTCTCGAAGGACACCGACATGACCGAATCCGCTCCCGGTGACCGCGGCCGGGTAACCCCCGAAGGCGACGACCGGCTCGCCGACCGGATCGCCGAAGCGGTCCACACCCATCCGGCGGTGGCACGGCTGGACGGCGGCGTGCACGGCACCATCGCCGCCTACCTGCCCGGCCGCCAGGTCACCGGGGTGCGCGCGAGCGGCGCCGGTGAACCCGTGGAGGTCGGCGTGGTGCTGCGCATGACCGATCCGCTGCCGGAGATCGTGGCCGCGCTGCGGCAGCGGGTGCTCGCCGTGACCGGCCCGGTCCCGGTCGACATCACCGTCGTCGACGTGATCACCTCGGACGACGCCGATGCCCCGAGCGGAAGCGAGGCGCGCGGCAGATGACGGGTACGCCGGACGACGACGCGCGGGCTCGCCTGCGCGCGTTCGTCCGCGCCCACCACCCCGATGTGGGCGGTGACCCCGAGACCTTCGCCGCGGGCCTTGCGGAACTGCGCGCCCGCCGCGACGAGGCCGTCCGAACCCCCGGTTCCCCGGCCCCGAACCGACCACCGGACCGCTACGACGCCCCGGTGGTCATCGTGCCCGGTGAACGCGGTCTGCACGGCGCGCTGCGCCGGATCCGGATCTGGCGGCTGCGGAAACGCCGCACCCGCGTGCGGTGATCGCCCCACCCGCCGATGATGTGCCAGCCGACGAACGGCCCTCCCAGTCAGGAAGGTTTCTCCCACGATGAACGCAACGCAGTCCGGCCTGTTCGCCGGCCTCCTCCTCGGTGTGGCCGCCGCACTCGGGGGTTTCACCGGATTCCTCATCGCCCTGGTGCTCGGGGCGATCGGCTTGATCGTCGGCCGCGTCCTGGACGGCGAGCTGGAGATCGGCGACTTCCTCGGCCGGGGCAAGGACCGATGAGCGCCCCCGCCACCGAGCGGGCCAGGGCCGCCGAGCCCGCGACCGAGCAGACCTCCGGAAACGATGGGGCCGCCGACCGCGGCGAGCTCACCATCGACCGGTCGGTGCTGCGCAAGATCGCCGAACACGCCGCGGACGGCGCCTCCGGGACCACCCGGGCGCCGCGGCGGATCGCCGGTGTCGGCGTCGGCACCCAGGGCTCCAGCGCCCGGCTGACCGGACCCGACCGGGAACTGCAGGTCCGGCTGGACCTGGCGGTGAGCTACCCCGCCCCGGTGCGCGAGACGGTGCGCGCGGTGCGCGAACGCGTCCGCGACGAGCTCGACCGGCTCGCCGGCTGCCGGGTGGCCTCGGTCGAGGTCGTCGTGTCCGCGCTGGTGTCCGCCCCGAAACGAGACCGAGTGGAGTGAGCCCGTGCGTGCCGTTGTCCGTTTGATCACCGCCGTGGCCGGGCTGATCGCCCTCGCCGCGGGTGTGCTGCTGATCGTGGAAGCCATTGGGGCGTGGGTCAGCCCCGGCTCCGGTGGAGTGCTGGTGCCCTGGTCGTCGGCCGGGTCCGCGCTGCGCGGGCTGAGCTGGCAGGACGTCGCGACGCGGGTGGCCGCCGCGGTGGCCGCGCTGCTCGGCCTGATCCTGCTGCTGGCGGCGGCCCGAGCCGGGCGCAGCGAAGTGCGGCTGATGGATCCGGCCCCCGAAGTCACCGTGACCACCGATCCGCGTTCGCTGGCGCGGCTGGTCGGCCACCGGGTGCGCGCGGAGGACGGGGTGTCCGGCGCCTCGGTCACCGCGGACCGCCGCCGGGTGAAGGTGAAGGCCCACAGCCGGTTCCGGACCCTCGGCGACCTCCGGGACCGCGTGTCGAAGACGGCCACGTCCGCCGTCGGCGACCTGCCGTTGCAGCGCCGGCCCCGAGTGTCGGTGTCGGTCTCCCCCGCGAAGGAGCGGTGATGTCCCGCGAAGCCACTGCCACCGCCGAGAAGCCCGCCGCGTCCTCGGCCCGGCCCAGCCGCACGGCGATCGGCCGATCGCTCGGATTCGAGCGGTCGCTGCTCACGGTGCTCGGGCTGGTGCTGCTGCTCGCCGGTCTGCTGGCGCTCGTCGTCGGCGCGGGCTGGCTCGGCCGGTTCCGCGCGCAACGCTCGGTGCTGGACCCGATGGTCACCCAGTGGATCACCGGCCACCGGCCGCTCACCTACGGGGTGGCGATCGTGGCGGGGATCGTGCTGGCACTGCTGGGGCTCTGGTGGCTGCTGCGGGCGCTGCGCCCCGAAGGACGTCCCGACCTGCAGCTGCACGGCGACTCCGAGGGGTCCGCGACGATCACCTCCAGCGCGCTGACCGAGGCCGTGCGCACCGACGCGGAGAACGTCACCGGCGTGACCCGCGCCAAGGTGCGGATGGCCGGCACCCCGCAGCGGCCGAACGTGCGGCTCACGCTCGCGCTGCAGGAAGGCACCAACGTGCGGCACGTGTGGGAGGAGCTGGACGACAAGGTCCTCTCCCGCGCCCGCCGCGCCCTCGACGTGGAAGCGATGCCGACCGCGGTCCGCCTGCAGCTGGACCGGGCGGCGCGCCAGCGCGTGCGCTGAGGCCTTCCGCCCCGTCCCGAGCAGCGACCACCAACGGCCTCCTCACCAGGACACCGATTTCACCGCTCGCCGGAAATCGGTTCCGGTGCGGAGGCCGTTGTGGTTCGCCACCCGCACCGCCGCGCAGGACCATGTCCAGGACGGGCTCCGGCGACCCCGACGCGCGGGTCGGGCCGAACTCGCGGACCGTACTGGGCATCGACCGCACCCTCCGGGAGGTTCTGGTGGCGTTGAACGTGCATCCGCCGGTGAAGCCGATGCTGGCCGGCCCGGTCGACGGCATTCCCGACCGGGCCGGGATGTGCTTCGAACCGAAGTGGGACGGGTTCCGCTGCCTGGTGTTCGCCGATCCCGGCGGAGCCGAACCCGTCGTGCTGCAGTCCCGGACCGGCAAGTCGCTCAACCGGTACTTCCCGGAGGTGCTGCGCGCCGTCGAGGAGCGGTTGCGGCGTCCGGTGGTGCTCGACGGCGAGCTGGTCGTGGTGCGCTCCGACGAGCACGGCGAGCGGCTCGACTGGGACGCGCTGGGCGAACGGATCCACCCCGCCGCCAGCCGGGTCCGAGCGCTCGCGGAGCGGACCCCGGCCCGGTTCATCGCCTTCGACCTGCTCGCCCTCGACGACGCGGACCTGCGCGAACAACCGTTCTCCGAGCGCAGGCAGCGCTTGGACGCGCTGCAACTGACCGGCCCGGAGCTGCTCACGACGCCCATGACCGCGGACCGCGCCACGGCGACCGAGTGGTTCCGGGTGTTCGAAGGCGCGGGGCTCGACGGCATCATCGGCAAGGACGCCGAAGCCCCCTACCTGCCCGGCAAGCGCACCATGCTCAAGATCAAGCACGCGCGCACCGCGGACTGCGTCGTCGCCGGCCTGCGCTGGCACACCGGCACCGAACCCGGCACCGCCGTCGGGTCGCTGCTGCTCGGGCTGCACGACGAGCACGGCGTGCTGCACCACGTGGGCGTGGTCGGCGCCTTCCCCGCCGCGCGGCGCCGCGAGCTCGCCGCCGAGCTGAGCCCGCTGCGCACCGACGGCGAGCACCCGTGGGTCGGCGAGCACGCCGCGGACGGGCGCAGACTGCCCGGTTCGATCAACCGCTGGCGCAGCTCCGAACAACCGTGGCAGCCGTTGCGCCCGGAACGGGTCGCCGAAGTCGCCTACGACCACACCGAGGGCGCGGTACCGTCCCGGTTCCGCCACACCACGCAGTTCGTGCGCTGGCGCCCCGACCGCGACCCGGCTTCGTGCCGCTACGACCAGCTCGACGAACCCGCCCGCTACGACCTGGACGCGGTGCTGCGCGGTGAGGCCGGTCGGAGCTGAGCCCGGTCCACCGGGACGCGGCTCGGGCCTCGGTCCCGCACCGGTACCGTCACGTTCCGTGCGAACCCAACGAATCGCCGTGATCGGGGGCGGCGCCGTCGGCGGCGCGCTGGCCGCCGCGGCGCAGGACACCGGTCACGAAGTCGTCCTCTGCGTGCGCACCCCGTTCGAGGTGCTGGTCCTCGACACCCCGGACGGTCGCCGGGAAGTACCGGTGCGGGTCATCACCGATCCCGCCCAGGCCGGTCCGGTCGACTGGGTGCTGGTGGCGACGAAGGTCCAGGACGTCGGCGGTGCCGGGGACTGGCTGAGCGCGTTCGACGCCGAGGGCACCCCGGTGGTGGCCGTGCAGAACGGCGTGGAGCACCACGACTCGCTCGCACCGCTGCTCGCGCGCTCACCCGTGCTGCCCGCGCTGCTCTACGGCGGCGCCGAACGCGTGCGGGCGGGCCACGTGCGCAGGCACTCCGCGAAGCTCCGTCTGGTGGTGCCCGCCGGGACGCTCGGTGAGCGGCTGAGGGCGGTGCTCAGCGACCCTGAGGTCACCGCCACCGACGACTTCCGCACCGAGACCTGGCGCAAGATGCTCACGAACCTGGCCGCCAACCCGATCTCGGCGCTGACCATGCGGCGGCTCGACGTGTTCGCCGACGGCGAGGTGATGGCGCTGGCGAAGGCCGTGGTGACCGAAGGCGTCGCCGTGGCCAGGGCCGAAGGAGCGGAGCTCGGGACCGCCGACGCCGACCGGGCCATCGAGGCGTTCGAAGTGCTCGCCCCCGGCACCGGGACCTCGATGCTCTACGACCGGGAAGCCGGGCTGCGCACCGAGCACGAGCACATCACGGGCGCGCTGGTGCGGGCCGCGCGGCGCCACGGCATCCCGGTGCCCCGCAACGAGACCCTGCTGACCTTGCTGCGCGCCCTGCCCGAGAACCGCTGACCGGCCGCTACTGAGCGCGAGTCGCGCCGATGGAGGCCAGCACCACGCAGCTGATGGCCAGCCACTGCACCACGCCGAGCGCCTCGTGCAGCACCAGCAGTCCGGCGAGCGCCGCGACCGCGGGTTCCAGGCTCATCAGCACCCCGAACACGCGCGGCGGCATCCGCCGCAGCGCCTCCAGCTCCAGCGAATACGGCACCACCGAGGACATCAGCGCCACCACCAGGCCCGCGGCGAGCACGGCCGGGGACAGCAGCTCCGCGCCACCGCCCGAGATGCCGAACGGCAGCGCGACCAGCGCGGCGAACGCCATGCCGAGCGCGAGGCCGTTGCCGCCGCTGGTGTGCTGCCCCAACTTCGCGCCCAGCAGGATGTAGGACGCCCACAGCACGGCGGCGGCCAGCGCGAACGCGACCCCCACCGGGTCCAGGCCGCCCTCCACTCGGGACAGCAGCAGCACGCCGAGCCCCGCGAGCACCGCCCACAGCAGGTCCAGCTTCCGCCGCGAGCCGAACACGGCCACGCTCAACGGCCCCAGGAACTCGATGGTCACCGCGACGCCCAGCGGGATGCGGTCGATCGACTGGTAGAGGCAGATGTTCATCGCGGCCAGCACCGCGCCGTACCCGGCGACGACGAGCAGCGTCCTGCGGTCCAACCGCAACGAGGGCCGCCAGATCACCAGCAGCACCAGCGCCGCGAACAGCAGCCGCAACGTGACCACGCCGGACGCGCCCGCCAGCGCGAACAGCTGCTTGGCGAACGCGGCACCGACCTGCAGGCTGATCACGCCCAGCAGCACCAGCACCGGGGGCGGGACGGCGCCGAAACCGCGCGCCAGGACCGGCTGCACACCGCTCCACATCGGCCGTCCGCTCGACGACGCACCGTCCATGTTCACCGCGACCACGCCTGCTCCTCCTGTTCCCGGCCGGGCGCGCGCCCGGTCCGCCCACTCCCCCGCACCCGGCTCCACCGCCGTGCTCGCCGGTACGAGAACCCGGCGAACCGTAGCCGTCGGCTCCACCTCGCCCAACCGGATTGCGACGAGCCCCGCACCGCGCGCCGCCCCCTCACCTCGGACACACGCCGATCATGCGATGCTCAGCGCAGGATCCGCCCACGCCAGAGGAGCAGTCGTGCCGCGCACCAGCCATCGCATCGGTGCCCTGCTGCTGCTCGCCGTGGTCGCCGCCGGGTGCTCGGCGGGGCCGTCGCAGCGCCCCGCGGTCGCCTACAACGACGCCGAGCAGCCCGTCGCCCCCGCCCCGAAACCACCCGGTCCCGCTCCGCTACCGGCGCTCGGGCCGTCCGCGGGCAGCGCCCTGAACTGGGAGGACTGCACCGGCGAAACGCGGGAGGAGCTCTCGCTGCCCGCGCGGGGGCCGTCGTTCTCCTGCTCGCAGCTGCTGACCACGTTGGACTCCCCGGAGGCACCGGCGGAGGGCACCACCCGCGCCGCGCTGCTGAGCACCGGTACCGGCGGGATTCCGCTGGTGGTCCTGGGGGACGTCAACGGCGAGCCGGGCACCTCGGTGGCGGCCCGGATGGCGCTGACGATGCCGCCGGAGATGCTCAGCACGTTCCGGGTCATCGGCATGGATCGGCGCGGCACCGGCCAGTCCGACCCGGCGGACTGCATGCCGCCGCCGCTGCGCGAGTCCATCGTCGGCTTCGACCCGCGCGCGACGGACCGGGCCTCGCTGGACCGGTTGCTCACCTCGGTGCGGGTGTCGAGCCAGGAATGCCTGCTGGACCTGGACGACCGGTTGCAGGCCTACGACTCGTGGCGCACCGCCGCCGACCTGGAGGAGCTGCGGCTCGAACTGGACGTGCCGAAGCTGCACGCCATCGGCCGCGGCGAAGCGGCGCGGGTGCTCACCAGCTACGCGCAGCGCTACCCCGACTCGGTGGGCCGGATGGTGTTCGACGGCGGCCCGGACCCGCAGCTGGACGCGATGGGCGAGGCCGGCGCCCAGGCGCAGGGCGCGGAGCAGACGTTCGACGCGTTCGCCGCGGACTGCCGCGGCCGGGATTCCTGCCCGCTGGGGCCGGATCCGCGCCGCACGGTGGAAGAACTGGTGGAACGCACCCGGACGACGTCGCTGCCCACCGCCGACGGGCCGGTCAGCGGCGGGAAGATCGTGCGGGTGCTGCTCGCCGAACTGGGCGAGCCGAAGCGGTGGCCGCAGCTGAGCGCGGCACTGGCCGCGGCGAACTCCGGTGACGGCGCCCCCATCAGCGCGCTCGCGGCACCGATGGTGCGGGAGACGGGATCCGATCCGGCGCAGCTCGACGGTGCGCTGATCACCAGTTGCAACGACACCCGGCTGCGACTGCCCTCGGAGCGGCTCGTGCACGTGGCGACCGAATGGGTCGGCACGCGTCCCCTGTTCGGCGGGGTGTTCGCGCAACGCCTCGCGTGGTGCGCGCAGTGGCCCGAACCGCAGGAGGAACCACCGCCGCCGTCGGTGCCCGGACTGCCGCCGATCCCGGTGGTGACCACCGCGAACGACCCGCTGATCCCCGCGCTCAGCAGCAAGCACCTGGCCGAGCAGCTGCCGACCGGTGTCGCGGTGAACTGGCAGGGTTCCGGACACGGCGCGATCGGCCGCTCGGACTGCGTGACCGGCACCGTCAGCCGGTTCCTCGTGCAGGGCGCGATCCCCGCCGACGGCATGGCCTGCCCCGCCTGATCAGGACACCAGGCGCGTCCGCGGGTCCGGGAGGCGCGGCGACCGCGCTTCCCCGAACCCGCGGCGTCCGGTCAGCAACCCGAGCAACACCCGCAGGAGGGCCCGCTGCAGCTCGCGCAGCAGCTGCACCCGCCGGCCTGCGGAGTGGTCTCGTTCTCGGTGGGAACCATGGCTCTCTCCTCACGTCATGAGCACCAGCGGTAGCGATCGTGCGCGCCGGAGCACCACCGCTGACACCGCCGGGCGAGGGACCGGCCGTCCGCCAACCTGCTGAACAGGCAGCATGCACTCATTGCAATCCGTTACCGGAACGCTGAGCGGCCGATCCGGCGAGGCCGATCCTCCGTTCGTGCCACCGACCCGACGGAGCGGGCTCGACGGACGTGCGCACGTTCGGGATCGACACCCACCTCCCATCAATGGCTCGTCGTCACGTTCAACATGACCACGCCAACGGTGATCAGGCCCAACCCGAACAGCTTGACGGGCGCCGCCGACTCCCCCATGAACATGATCCCCACGAGGGCGATCGCGGCGGTGCCGACGCCCGACCAGATCGCGTACGCGATGCCCAGCTCCATCGTTTTCAACGCCTTGCCGAGCATCGTGAAAGCAGTGATGTAGCTGACCGCCACGACCACGCTCGGCAACAGCTTGGTCAGCCCCTCACTCGCTTTGAGGAACGAGGTGGCAACAACTTCAGCAGTGATAGCGCAGACCAGCATTACCCAAGCCATTGCCTGGCATCCAATCCTTAGATCAAACAAATCGGCAGCCGCCCGCAACCATTGCGCCAGCGAACTCCCGGGAGAGCCCGCACAGCTCGCGGCGCGGACGATTCCTGTCGAATTCCGGGGAGATCTCGACAAAGGGGCCGAAATCCGGCCCCCGCAAGCCCAGGAGTGAGGACACATCCGAATCACCCCTGGTCCCGCTCGGAAAACGCACAAAGCACACCGCGAGGCGAACCGCCCGAATCGATGCCGAAACCCCAAAACCGACATTCCAGCGTCAAGGCGGGCGCGAACCATCCTTTCCTGTGGATTGCCAGATTCTCCCCAGGGCACTTCCAGGGCCATCTACGACCACACCTATTCGATCCCGATACGGAATTTGCCTGCACCACCAAGAGGGCGTGATCGACGACACATACATGATCGGCGGAGTGGATGCTTGTGATTCTGCCGCCAACGTGGTGCTATCGCCGAGCCCCCGAGAATCGCGCGGAGCTCGCGGAATTCGACCAACCGCCGACAACGGAGATCCGCCGCGATAACGTGACGCTCCACAAAAAACCGAATCGGTCCACAAAGCACTAGCCGTGAGGAGCGGACCAAGATGACAGCGGACAACGTGGTCGCGAACGAACGGGGCCGCAAACCGCGCGATCCCGGCCGGAGCGGCCGGATCGTGCGCGCCGCCATCTCGGTGATCGCCGAGCACGGGGTGGAGGAACTGACCCATCGCATGGCCGAAGCCGCCGACGTGCCCCTGGGCTCCACCACCTACTACTTCACCGGCCTCGACCAGCTCGTCGAGGCGGCCATGGACGAGGTCTCACAGCACAGCGTGGCCCGGCTTCGGCGATGGGAGCAGCAACTTCCCGCGGACGCGGATCTGCCGACCGCCCTCGCGGACTTCGTCGTGACGTCGACGACCGAGCAACGCGAACGCACCATCGCTGAGCACAACCTCTACGCGGTCGCCTTGCACCGCCCCCACCTCCGCGTCATCGCGGCGGCGTGGGACGACGCGTTCTCCCAGCCGTTCATCGCGCGCACCGATCCCGCATGCTCGGCACCCTGACCTGCGGGCTTCAAATGCAAGTGGTCATCAAGGAGGCGAAACCCGACCACGACGAACTCCGAACGCTCATCCGCGGGACTCTCGCCCGGTAGGTCGGACGAGGCCCTCCGCTCGGTGCCCTGCTGCTGCTCGCCCTGATCATCACCGCGGTAGCGGTGATTCAGGTGACCTCTCACCGGCCTGGCCGAGTCCGGGCCAAGCCGGTGGTGAAGCCGTCGACGACCTCGGCGGCGAACTCCACCGGATCAGGACCGCTTCCCCGCAGTGCCCGCACGCGTGTCAGCCGGGCGGCTCCGTGGCGCTCACGACCGCTATCCAGAGGTCGGCGCGACCTGCGGCGGTGTCGACGCCGCGGCCGGTGAGCCGCTCGATCGCGGCGATCCGCTTGCGCAGCGTGTTGCGGTGGATGCCCAGGTCGTCGGCCGTGGGCTGCCAGCGGCCGAGGTGCGTCAGGTAGCTGCGCAAGGTGCGGAGGAGCTCCGGCTCGTCCACCAGCTCACCGAGGATCGACGCGGCCAACGCCCGGGCGGCGTGGTCGGGAAGTGCGGCCCGCACCTCGCCGCGGAACCGCTCGTCCCAGCCGACGACCGGCGATCCGCCATCGGCGAGGGACAGCGCGGTGCCCGCCGCCGCGTCGCTGGTCCCCGCATCACGCGCGGGGACGGCCGGTCCGATCCCCACTCTGGCGCCGAGCGCCGCCAGCAGGTCCGCGAGTTCCCCGGCACCGACGGCGGCGTCCGCGTCGACCACCAGGGCGATGCCCGCGTCCGACGTCGCCGCCGTCAGGACCTCCGGGTGGTCCCGCGCCAACCGCGCACGCGCACCGTCCGGGATTCCCGTCGCGCGCAAGACCCGCAGGCTTCGTGGCACCACCGGCGCGCAGTTCAGCATGGCCGCGACGCTCGTGCCGGCGTCGACCGCGCCGTCCAGGACCAGGGTCGCGGCCCGGTCCCGCAACCGGAGCTCGGCGTCGGCGGCCGCGCGGGAACGCTCGGCGTCCAAGGTCAGCAACGCGACCGTGGACACCAGCACCGCCCGCAGCACCCCGTCCAGCGCCCCCGGGCTCACCAGCACCAGGAACGGGCCGTCGACCCCGCGACCGAGCGGTTGGACGACCGTGGTCCCCTCGGCCCCGCTCTCGGTGGCGGCGCTGCGCCCGGTCCCCGCGCGCAGCGTCGCCAGCGCGCGCAGGGCCGCGTCCGGAACCCGGAACCGGGCCGGTACCAGCGCTTTCCCATCAACGTCGACCAGCCCCGCGCTCCCCCGCGCGGCCCGGCCGAGCACGCCGAGAGCGCGAGCGGGCCCGTCCGCCCGGGAAATCACCCTGGTCAGCTCCTGCTGCACCGCGAGCGCCGTCTCGGTGGCGGTCCGCTCGCGCTCGGCGAGCAGCCCGGCCACCGCCTTGCCGATCGCGATGAACGGCGTCGACTCCGGCACCACGACCAGGCCGAGACCGGCGGCGCGGGCCGCCGCCACCAGGTCGGGCGGCACGTCCGCGTGCGAGAGCCCGGTCCCGAAGCCGAGCGCGGCGACGCCCGCCCGGTCGATCCGCTCCACGTAAGCCGCCCAGTCCTGCGCGGCCAATCCGGTGGTCAGCAGCAGCTCGCCGCCCTCCAGGTACTGCGCAGGGTCGGCGAGCTCGCTCGTCGTCACCCAGCCCAGCGCCCGGGGCGTCGCGGGCTCGACGACCGTGCGCAGGGCGAGCCCCGGGATGGCGACCACGTCGGCGAGCGTCAGCACCATGGCAGTTTTGCACACCGTCGATCGACCATCTGACCGGTTCGCACACTCGGCTTCGGGGTCGGCCGCTCCTAACGTCGATGTCGTTCCCGCACTTCGCCACCGGAAGGAGTTCGCTGATGAGCGTCCCCGCCCCGTCCCCAGAGCTGCTCGGCGGTCCCTGCCTGCCGCAGCGCCGCGAACTGCGGACCGCGGTGCCCGGCCCCCGCTCGCTCGCCTTGGCGCAGCGGCGTTCGGCCGTCGTCGCGGCGGGCCTCTCCTCCGCGCTGCCGGTCTACGCGGCCGCCGCCGGTGGCGGGGTCCTGGTCGACGTCGACGACAACTCGTTCGTCGACCTCGGATCCGGCATCGCCGTGACGACCGTCGGCAACTCCGCGCCGAAGGTCGTCGCCGCCGCCACCGAAGCGCTGTCCCGGTTCACCCACACCTGCGCGATGATCACCCCCTACGAGGGCTACGTACGGCTGGCGGAGGAGTTGGCCGCGATCACGCCGGGCGACCACCACAAGCGCACCGCGCTGTTCAACACCGGGTCCGAGGCCGTGGAGAACGCCGTCAAGATCGCCCGGCACGCGACCGGCCGCTCCGGCGTCGCCGTCGTGGATCACGCCTACCACGGCCGCACGAACCTCACGCTGGCGATGACCGCGAAGAACATGCCGTACAAGGACGGCTTCGGCCCGTTCGCGTCCGACGTGTTCCGCGCGCCGACCTCCTACCCCTTCCGGGACGGCGCCGACCTCGACGGAAACCCGGTCGACGGACCCGCGGCCGCGCGACGCGCCATCGAGCACCTCGAACGCTCCGCCGGTGCCGAGCGGCTCGCCGCGCTGGTGATCGAGCCCGTCCAGGGCGAAGGCGGGTTCATCGTCCCGGCGCCCGGCTTCCTCGCCGAGATCGCGCGCTGGTGCGCCGACCACGGAATCGTGTTCGTCGCCGACGAGGTGCAGACCGGCGTCGCCCGCACCGGCGCCTGGTTCGCCAGCGAGCACGAGAACGTCGTCCCGGACCTGATCACCACGGCCAAGGGGCTCGGCGGCGGACTGCCGATCGCCGCCGTCACCGGACGCGCCGACCTCATGGACTCGGTGCATCCCGGTGGTCTCGGCGGCACTTACGGCGGCAACCCGGTGGCGTGCGCGGCCGCGCTGGCCGCGCTCGACACGATCCGGGAGGACTGTCTGATCGACCGGGCCCGCGCGATCGGCGACGCGGCGGGTGGGCGACTGCGCGCCCTCGCCGAGACCGACCCGCGGATCGGGGACGTCCGCGGCCGTGGCGCGATGCTCGGCGTCGAGTTCGTCCGCCCCGGCACCCACGAGCCGGACCCCGGCCTGGCCAAGGCCGTCGCCGGGTACGCGCACCGCGCCGGTGTGATCGTGCTGACCTGCGGGTCCTTCGGGAACGTGATCAGGCTGCTCCCGCCGCTGACCATCCCCGACGAGCTGCTGCACGACGGTCTCGACGTGCTGGCCGAGGCGCTGGAAGCCGCCCGCTGAACGCACCCGCCTTCGCCGCTCCGGTCGGCCGCCGGCCCTGATCCCCCGACTCATCGAAAGGACGGCCATGACCACCGTCGCTCCCAGCCCCCTGCTCATCGGGGGTTCGCCCACCTCCACCGGACACGAGCTCGTCGTGCACGACCCGGCGTCCGGTGTCGAGATCACCCGGATCGCGGCGGCCGACGAATCCCACGCCGCGCCCGCGGCCGACGCGGCGGCCGCCGCGCTGCCCGGCTGGGCCGCCACCCCGCCCCGCCGTCGCGCGGAGGTGCTGGCCGAAGCGCACCGGCTGATGATCTCGCGCACCGACGAGCTCGCCACCTTGATCAGCCGGGAATCCGGCAAGGCGGCCGCCGACGCCCGCGCCGAAGTCGGCTACGCCGCCGAGTTCTTCCGCTGGTTCGCCGAGGAGACCGTTCGCCCGGACGGCCACTTCGGACCGTCCCCCGACGGGAAGAGCACCACCGTCGTCACCGCGCAGCCTGTCGGGGTGGCGTTGCTGATCACCCCGTGGAACTTCCCGGCCGCGATGGTCACCCGCAAGGTCGCGCCCGCGCTCGCGGCGGGCTGCACCGCCGTGCTCAAGCCCGCCGCGGAGACGCCGCTGACGGCGTTGGCGATCCGGGACCTGCTCGTGGCGGCAGGTGCTCCCGCCGACGTCTTCACCGTGCTGCCGACCACCCGCGCGGACGCGGTCGCCCGCGCGCTGCTGAACCACGACGCCGTCCGCAAGCTGTCCTTCACCGGCTCCACCGGGGTCGGACGGCACCTCCTCGGCCTCGCGGCGGGCCGGGTCGTGAACTGCTCGATGGAACTGGGCGGCAACGCGCCGTTCGTCGTCTGCGCGGACGCCGACATCAACGCGGCCGTGCAGGGCGCGCTGATCGCGAAGCTGCGCAACGCGGGACAGGCCTGCACCGCCGCCAACAGGTTCCTGGTGCACGCCGACGCGGCGGACGCGTTCGCGGAGGCGTTCGCCGCAGCGGTCGCCGAGCTCCGCGTCGGACCGGGCACCGAACCCGGAACCGACATCGGCCCGCTGATCGACGACCGGGCCGTGCGCCGGGTGTCCGACCTGGTCACCGACGCGGTGGACCGCGGCGCGCGAATGGTGCGCGAGCCGGTCGCCGTGCCGGACTCCGGCAGCTACCTCGCCCCGGTCGTGCTGGCCGGGGTCCCCGCCGATGCCGCGGTGCTGCACGAGGAGATCTTCGGGCCGGTCGCGCCCATCCGGACGTGGACCGACACCGACGAGGTGGTCGCGGCGGCCAACGACACCGAATACGGGCTCGCCGCCTACGTCTACGCCGGTGACACCGGTCGTGCGCTGGAGATCGGGCGGCGGCTCCAGTACGGGATGGTCGGCGTCAACCGAGGCGTGGTGTCCGACCCGGCGGCCCCGTTCGGCGGGATGAAGCAGAGCGGCCTCGGCCGCGAAGGCGCCCGCGAGGGCATCCGGGCGTTCCAGGAGGCCCAGTTCCTCACCTACGCCTGATCCGGCGGAAGGCCGTGATCAGGGCGGAGACGAAGGTCCGGACCTCTTCCCGGTCCGGGATCTCCGCGTAGAACGGTTCAACGACGTGGCGGGCCCACAGCTCGGAGGTGAGCAAGGGCGCGATCTACCACTCGATCAACGTTCGGAGCCGGAGAACCCACTGCCGAAAATCCCGATCAACTCTCGTTCTCCCTACTCATCCCTTCCAGCGACGCCTTGCGGGAGCGGGTGGGTTCGCCGGGCATCTTCGGGTAGTCCGGTGGGTACGGGAGGTCGCCGAGGTCCCGGTCGCGGCGGTCGCGTTCGAACCAGTCGAGGGCGATGTCGAGGTCGTGGGCGACCGCGTCCAGCTCCCGATGCGGATCGCCGTGTTCGGCCAGCAGCGCGGGGACCGTGGCGAGGTCGAAGTCGTCCGGAGTCACCTCCGGCAGCTGCTCCCAGGTCAACGGCATGGACACCGTCGCCGCCGGGGTGCCGCGGATGGACCACGCGGAGGCGACCGTGCGATCCCGCGCCGCCTGGTTGAAGTCCAGGAAGACCCGCTGCCCGCGGTCCTCCTTCCACCAGGCGACGGTGGCCTGCCGCGGAATCCGGCGCTGCACCTCCCGCGCCAGCGCGATCACCGCGCGGCGCACCTGGATGAAGTCCCATCGCGGCGCGATCCGCACCAGCACGTGCACGCCCCGGCCGCCGGAGGTCTTCGGGTAGCCCACCAGCCCGGCCTCCGCCAGCACCTCGCGCAGGACCGCGGCGACCTCGACCGCCTCCGCGTACCCGGTGCCGGGCTGCGGGTCCAGGTCGATGCGCAGCTCGTCGGGGTGTTCCACATCGGCCGAGCGCACCGGCCACGGGTGGAAGTCCAGCGTGCCCAGACCGGCCGCCCACGCCAGCACGGCGGGTTCGGTGGGGAGCACGCTGTCCGCGGTGCGGCCGGACGGGAAGGTCACCCGCACCGAGCGGACCCACTGCGGAGCGCCCTTCGGCACCCGCTTCGCGTAGAACGGGTCGCCGGTGACGCCACCGGGGAACCGCTTCAACGTCGTCGGCCGGTCGCCGATCGCCCGCAGCAGCGGCTCGGCGACCGCGAGGTAGTAGCGCACGACCTGGAGCTTGGTGAAGCCCCGCTCCGGGAAGTACACCTTGTCCGGGTGGGACAGGCGCACCGTCCTGCCCTCGACGTCGAGTTCCAGCGGCGAATCGGCCATCCGCGCAGCTTAGGAGCATCCGGCCCCCGTTCGCGCGCGACGCCCGACTCGCCCCTGCCTGCGCGCACCCCCTCGGCGCTACCGTGAAGCCATGGCGCCAGCAGGCCACCCCACCGGTGATGAGCCCGACGCCCCGCGGGACGCGCGGGGCCGCTTCGCCGACGACCTGATCGGCCTGGACCCGCACGATCCGGAGGTCCAGGCGTTCGCCGAACACCTGGACCGGATGGAACGCCCCAACTCGAAGGCCACCGTCGAAGGCATGCTCAGCGGCGTGGAGGACTTCGCCCGCTGCGCCAACCGCGCCCAGGGGCACCGGCGGGTGATGGTGGTGCTCGTGGTGGTGCTGATCCTGCTCGGCGTGCTGGTCACGGTGTGGAACGCGGTGGGCTTCATGCTCGGCACGTTCCTGGCGCTCGCCGGTTGAGCGGGAGCTCACGGGCACTCGATCACCGGGAAGGGTTAGCGTGGACGCATGGAACCGGTTGCGGGCGCCACCCCGAAGGTCGTGAAGTCCGAGCAGGAGTGGCAGGAACAGCTCAACCCCTACGAGTACGCGGTGCTGCGCGAAGCGGCCACCGAACCGGCGTGGAGCGGCGAATACGTCGAGACCAAGACCGCGGGCATCTACGAATGCCGGGCGTGCGGGACGGAACTGTTCCGCAGCGAGACGAAGTTCGAATCGCACTGCGGCTGGCCGTCGTTCTACGACGCGCGCGACGCCGACTCGGTGATCCTGCGCGAGGACCGCTCGCACGGCATGGTCCGCGTCGAGGTGCTCTGCGCGAACTGCCAGAGCCACCTGGGCCACCTGTTCGAGGGCGAGGGCTACGCCACGCCCACCGACCAGCGCTACTGCATCAACTCCGTCGCCCTGCGCCACATCCCGGAGAGCTGACCCGCGGGGTCGGCTCTCGGTGACGGTCAGCGGAAGGCCGGCATCAGGTGCTCGGCGATCAGTTCGAGCTGGTCGGCGGCGCCGAGCACCCCGGGCAAGGTGAGCCCGGTGAACGCCCGCACCAGCGCGGTGTCGGTGACGGCCAGGATCAGGTGGTTCACGCCGGTGGGGGCGATGTCCCGCTCGATGCGCGCCGCGCACTCCTGCGGCGTGCCCGCGATGGACAGCTTCTCCGCGAGCTCCGGCGACGTGAGCTCGTAGGCCCGCGCGAGATCACCCGCGCCGACCGCGGCGACGATCTCGGTGAGCGACTCCGGTTCCACGCCGTTGCGGCGCAACTGCTCAGCGGGCATCGCCGACGCGTAGAGCCCGATCATGGCCCGCGCGGCCTGCTTCGCGGCCGCACCGTCCGGACCGGTCGCGAACACCACCCACGCCCCGATGTCGAGCTCCTGCCAATCCCGCCCGGCCCGTTCGGCACCGACGCGCACGTGCGCCACCAGGTAGTCGTAGGCCTCGCGGGTGCAGCTCAGCGCGTGGTGCACGCCGTCGGAGATCTCGCCCGCGGTCTGGAACGACTTCGGGCCGCGCATCGCGCCGAGCTTCACCGGCAGCCGCGGCTGCACCGGTTCCGCGAAGGTGAACAGCCCCTCGTAGCGGTAGAACTCGCCCGCGAAGGTGATCGACCGCTCGTCCAGGAACGTCCGGATCACGTGGTGCGCCTCGCGCACGCGCGACAGCGGGCGCGTCGTCGTCCAGTCGATGCCGTACTGCGCGAGCAACCCGAAGTTTCCGCTGGAGATCACGACCTCGGCCCGGCCGCCGGTGAGCTCGTCGAGGGTCGCGGCGGCCTGCGCGATCAGCGTCGGTTCGCGCAGCGTCACCGGCGAGAGGTTCGGGCCGAAGCGGATCCGCTCGGTGCGCCCGGCGGCGGCGGCGAACAGCAGCCACAGGTCCTTGTGCCAGGTCTCGTCGGCCGCGTAGGCGGCGTAGAAGCCCAGCTCATCGGCCCGCTCGATCGTCGCCAGGGACTCCTGGACCGGGTAGTCGGGCAGCATGACGTAGCTGAAGCGCATCGGGGCCCCTTCGACGCCGGCCAAGCCTCAGCACAGTGTCCGACCCGCGGCGGTGGACGCGAACCCGCCGGACGGGTAGATCCGTCTGCTACACAGAGTCCTTTCGTGGATCATGTGAAACGGTTCAGCGGAGCTCACATCGTGGAAGGAGGTGCCGTGCCCGTCGACGACACGCTGCGCTCGCTGCGGCACTGGCCCCGACTGCCCGCGCGGGCGGACGCGGCGACGGTGGCGGCCCGGCTCGCCGAAGCCATCGCGCTGGGCGTGCTGCCCGACGGCGAACCGCTCCCCCGCGGCGCGGACCTCGCGGCACTGCTCGGATGCCCGGACGGGACGGCGCGCGGGGCGCTCGGCGAGCTCGCCCGCGACGGGCTCGTGATCGCCTCCGACGCCGGCCCGCTGACCTGCCGACCCGCTGACCCGCTGCTGGTGGCCGGAGTAGCCAGGCTGGGCGAACTCGGCACGCACGAACTGCGGGAGATCTCCGACCAGCACTCCGCGGTGGCCGGAGCCGCCGCGCTGCTCGCCGCGGAACGCGCCACCACCGACGAGATCGACGCGCTGCGAGGACTCGCCGCCGACTTCGCGGCGGCCACCACCACTGCCGCGCGGCGCAGGCTCGACGGCCGGTTGCACATCGAGATCGCCGCCGCCGCGCAATCGTCCCGGCTGACCCACCAGGAGATCACGCTGCAAGCGGAGACCGGCGCGCTGCGCTGGCTGCCGTGGGCCGAGGCGATCCCGCACTCCGGCGAAGCCGAACAGCACGCGTCGATCCTCAGCGCCATCGCCGCCGGCGACGGGTTCCGGGCCCGCGCGCTCGCCGAGGAGCACGTGCGGGCCGGCATCCGGCGGCTCGTCGAATTCCGGTTGTGGTCCGCGGCGCGGCGGTGCGCCCGATGAGCGCCGCCGAGGACGCGGCCGAGCACATCGGCTCGCTGCTCGACAGCACGTTGCGGTGGTGCGCCGAGCTCGGCGAACGACTGCGCGCCGCGCACGCGGCGACCACGGCGCTGAGCACCGAAGACCTCTCCGCGCTGTGGGAACCGATCTTCGACCGGCTCGACGCCGAACCCGGCGAATTGGCGGGCACCGGCGTGATCCTCGCCGACGGCGTGCTCGCCGACCGCGCGCACTGGCTGGAGTGGTGGCAGCACCGCCCCGGCGACACGCCCCGATTCCTCCAGGTCGACCACGACCCGGACAGCGTCGGGTTCTACGACTACGCCACCGCGACCTGGTTCACCGCGCCCCGCGACTCCGGGTTGGGCGTCGCGGTGGGTCCCTACGTGGACTTCGCCGGCACCGACGAGTACCTGGTGACGCTCGCGATGCCCGTGCACGCCGGGGACCGGTTCCTCGGGGTGGCCGCCGCCGACCTGCGCACCGGCGAGTTCGAACGCGCGCTGCTGCGCCACCTCGACCCCGGGCTGCCACCCGCCGTGCTGGTCAACCAAGCCGACCGGGTGATCGCCTCGAACACCCCGCGGCGGCTGCCCGGAGCGCTGCTGACCGAAGGTCCGCTCGCCGCCGACCCGGGCCGACCGGTGCGCGCGGCGGAGCACGTCACCGGCCTGCCCTGGCGGATCGCCCAGGAACCGTGAAGACGATCAGGGGAGGCGGGGCAGCAGCTCCGCGGGCGCGACGCGCTTGCCGGTGAAGAACGGCGTCTCCTCGCGGACGTGCCTGCGCGCCTCGGTGTAGCGCATCTTCCACATCAAGTCGACGATGCGGTGCAGCTCCGGCGCCTCGAACGCGAGAATCCACTCGTAGTCGCCGAGCCCGAACGCGGGCACCGTGTTCGCCCGCACGTCCGGGTAGTCCCGCGCCGCCATGCCGTGGTCCTTGAGCATGGTGCGGCGTTCCTCGTCGGGAAGCAGGTACCAGTCGTAGGAGCGCACGAACGGGTACACGCAGATGAAGGCGCCCGGCTCCTCACCCATGATGAACGCGGGCAGGTGGCTCTTGTTGAACTCGGCGGGCCGGTGCGCCGCCACGTTGCTCCACACCGGGTCGGAGGCCTCGCCCAGCGTCGTGCCGCGGCGGAAACCGGCGTAGGCCTCCTGCAGGGCCTCGATCTTCTCCGCGTGCCACCAGATCATGAAGTCGGCGTCGGAGCGCATGCCCGACAGGTCGTACACACCGCGGACCTCGACGCCGGACTCCGCGAGGCCGTCGAGGTACTCCTGGGTGGCCTGCGCGGCCTTCTCCCGGTCCTCGGGCAACGCGCCCGGCTCGACCTGGAAGACCGACCACATGGTGTAGCGGATCGTCTCGTTGAGTTCGGAGTAGTTCACGCGCGCCATGGCTTCATCGTCCCACCACCGCCGGGTCAGCCGGTCGCGAGGTGCCGTGTGATGCCGCTCGCCGCGGCCTCACCGGTCGCCACGCAGGCGGGCACGCCGACGCCGTGCAGCGCAGCCCCCGCCAGCGCGAGGCCGCCGCCGTCGTCGGCCACGGCTCGCTCCACCTCGGCCACCAGGTCGAGGTGGCCGACGCCGTACTGCGGCAGCCCGCCGCCCCAGCGCACCACCACCGACTCCACCGGCTCCACCGCCACCCCGGTCACCTCGCGCAGGTCGGCCAGGACCCCGCGCAGCAGTTCCGCATCCGTGCGGCGCAGCAGCTCGCCCTGACCGGAGCGGCCCACCGAGCCGCGCACCAGCGGCGCACCGCCGGAACCGGTCAGGTGCGGCCACTTGCGGCTGGTGAAGGTGAAGGCCTTCGCGGTGAACGGAGTTCCGTCGGCGTGCACCTCGCCGCGGGCGATCAGGGTGCCGGACGCCGCGGGCAGCTCGGTGCCCGGCGGCAGCGCGAGGCCGAACACGGCCATCGAGGCCAGCTCGATGCGGCCGAGCAGTTCCGACGCGGACGGCACGACGTCGGCGAGCAGCTTGCGCGCCGAGGGCGGCGGCACCGCGAGCACCACCGCGTCCGCCACCAGCTGCTCCGGGGCGGGCGCCGAACCGATCTCCAGGCGCCACCCGGTGCCGTCGCGGCGCAGCGCGCGCACCGGCAGCCCCAGCCGCACCCGCGCCGCCGCGGACTTCACCAGCGCGTCGACGAGCTCGCCGTAGCCGTGGCGGAACGCGCCGAACACCGGCCTCTTGACGCCGTCCGGCGCCGGAGCGGGCAGGGCCGCCGCCGCGGCGGCGGTGATCGACTCGGCGCCGCCGTCGAGCGCGGCGGCCAGCGCCGGGATCGTCGCCCGCAACCCGAGTCCGTCCGCGCTGCCCGCGTACACACCGCCGAGCAGCGGTTCGACCAGCCGGTCCACCACCTCGTCGCCGACCCGGGACCGCAGCAGCCCACCGACCGAGGCGTCCGCGCCGCCCAGGTGCAGCGGCGGCAGCTCGGCCTCCGCGCGCACGGCGGCCAGCCCGGCCGGGGACAGCAGGTGCGCCACCGAATCGGCGCGCGCGGGCACGCCCATCACGGTGCCCGCGGGCAACGAGTGCAGTTCACCGCCCGCGCGCACCCGCGCGGCGGCCGGACCGGGATGCACCACCTGATCGGCGAGGCCGAGCTCGTCGGCGAGCCGCAGCACCTCGGGGCGCCGCGCCAGGAAGGCCTCCGCGCCCAGGTCGAGCTCGGTGCCCGCCAGCGGAACCGAGTGCAGCTTGCCGCCGAGCCGATCGGCCTGTTCGAGCAGGACGATCTCTGCGTCCGGGCCCAGGTCGCACCGCAGCCGGTGCGCCGCGACGAGCCCGCTGACACCACCGCCGACGACGGCGACCGTGGGCCCGCCGGTCAAGACCGGGCGCTCTCGGCGTGCACCTGCCGCACGACGGCGGTGAGCACGTCGGGATCGGTCGTGGGCAGCACTCCGTGGCCGAGGTTGAACAGGTGTCCGGCGGCGGCCGTGCCCTCGGCGAGGATGCGGCTCACCTCGCGCCGCACGGCGTCCTCCCCCGCGAACAGCACGGCCGGGTCCAGGTTGCCCTGCACGACCGGGTCGGAGCCGGGGTTCGCCGCGCGCAACCGCCGGGCCGCCTCGTCCAGCGGCACCCGCCAGTCCACGCCGACCACGTCGGCACCCGCGGACTGCATGTCGCCGAGCAGCTCTCCGGTGCCCACCCCGAAGTGGATCTTCGGCACGTCCGGCGCGGCCTCCGCGACCCCCTGGAAGATGCGCTCGCTGTGCGGCAGCACGAACTCGCGGTAGTCCCGCACCGACAGCGCGCCGGCCCAGGAGTCGAACAGCTGCACCGCATCGACCCCCGCGGCCAGCTGGGTGCGCAGGAACGTCAGCGTCGTGTCGGCGAGCTTCTCCAGCAGCGCGTGCCAGGTGGCCGGATCGGAGTGCATCAGGGCCTTGGTGCGCTCGTGGTTCCGGCTCGGCCCGCCCTCCACCAGGTAGGAGGCCAGCGTGAACGGCGCCCCGGCGAACCCGATCAGCGGCGTCTCGCCCAGCTCGGCCAGCAGCAGCCGCACGGCCTCGGCCACGGGGGCGACCTGCTCGACGTGCAGCTCCGGCAGCGCGGCCACGGCGGCGGCGTCGCGCACCGGCTCGGCCACCACCGGTCCGGTGCCCGCGACGATGTCCAGCCCGATGCCCGCCGCGTACAGCGGCAGCACGATGTCGCTGAACAGGATCGCCGCGTCCACTCCGTGGCGGCGCACCGGCTGCGCGGTGATCTCGCAGACCAGCTCCGGGGTCAGGCACGCCTGCAGCATCGGGGTGCCCTCGCGCACCTTCCGGTACTCCGGCAGCGAACGGCCGGCCTGGCGCATGAACCAGACGGGCGTGTGCCGCGGGGTGCCGCCGCGGGCGGCCACCAGCAGCGGGGCGTCGGTGAGGTCCCGGCGAGCCGAGACCGGGGCGGGTGAGGTCATCGGAGGCGCATCCGTACTCGGTCGAAGTGATGGGGGCTCGACGCGGGTGCGGGCGTCGGCCGAGCCGGCCACGGCTCAGGCCGACGGCCCTGTTCGAGCCGTTCCGGACATCTTCGCAGACGCCCGGACCGCCGGACGCGCGGGCAAGATCACGATCGCGGGTGGCGTCCGGCGTGGCGCCTACACCGCACCGATCCGGCCGCCTACAGTCCCCAGCCGTGACGGAGATGGCGGCGATGCCCGAGAGGTTCCAGCAGGCAGTGGCCGCGTTGGCCGCGCCGACTCCGCGCGCCGAGATCGAAGTGACCGAGGTTCGCCCACCGAAGCGGCTCGCACCGTGGGCGTACGCGGTCGCGGCCGAGGCGAACGGCCCGGCGGGCGAGCTGGCGACGGCCCGGTTGGTGCTGCTGCACGACCCCGACGGACCGGCGGCGTGGGCGGGCACGCTGCGGCTGGTGGTCTACCTCCGCGCGGAGCTCGATCCCGAGCTCGCCGCGGACCCCTTGCTCCCCGCCGTCGGCTGGTCCTGGCTGACCGAGGCGCTGGAGGATTCCGGGGCGGGACTCGACCTGCTGGGCGGGACGGTGACCCTGACCTCGTCGGCCCGCTTCGGCGACATCGCGGGCCCGCCGCGCAGCCACGACCTGGAGCTGCGCGGCTCGTGGACTCCGCACGAGGAGGGGCTGGACGCGCACGCGATGGCCTTCTACGAGCTGATGGCCAGCGCAACGGGCCTTCCCCCAGAGGGCGTCGCCGTGTTCGACCGCCGTTCGGCAGTCCGCGACGAGGCTTGAGTAGCGATCTTTAACGATCGGGATTCCCCTCACGAGGGCCGCGAAATCGCCCATAACCGGTTGCGCGCGCAAGCTTCTCACGATGCGCAATCAAGGTCTGTCGCACCAACACGCCATGGCGTTACGCCTAACCCCAAGACCCACCCAATTGAGTGACAAAAACGAACCGCTGTGACAACTCGATCGGGATAGATACCCGATTGATCGTCCCGCTGACCCGCTTGGGCGGTTACGCTGCCCCCGACGACACCACTTTCGGTCGATCAGTGGCGCGGCTGATTGGTCGAGAGTCCCGGTGCCGGTCGGGGGGCACGACCGACTCCAGGGAGGTAGTGACGTGGCTGCCGTCGGCTTAGGTCAGGCCGCTCGAACCACGCCCGCCGGCGCTTTGCCGGCCAACATGGTCCCGCACCCGCGGGAAGAGCTGTTCACGGTGCTCGTGGTGGACGATCATCCGCTGCTCCGGGAGGCCATCGCCGCCCGGTTGCTGCAGATGGGCGCCGGCACGGTGCACGAGGCCGCATCCATGGCCGAGGCCAGGGCTCGCGCTCTGGCCACCGGTCCGTGCGACCTCGCAATCCTCGATCTCGGGTTACCCGACGGGACCGGCATCGACCTGGTTACGGAACTACGTACCCAGGGCTGGCCGCGAATCGTGGTGCTCGCTTCGTCCGACGACCCCTATGCGGTCCGGGCCGCCTTCCAGGCAGGCGCTCAGGCGTACCTGCTGAAGTCGGCCTCGCCGATGGTCGTCACCGACGGAGTGCGCCGCGTACTCGACGGCGGCGTGTACGCCGATCCCAGTGTGGCTCCGGTGCTCGCTGCGGGCACTCGGGTCCCGGGGACCGACAACACGCCCCGGGAACTGTCCGGACGTGAGGTCGAGGTGCTGCAACTGGTGGCCGATGGCCGATCCAACAAGGAGATCGGTGAGGCGCTGAACCTCTCCGCTCTCACGGTGAAGTCTCACCTGTCGCGGATCGGCCGCAAGTTGGGCACCGGAGACCGGGCGCAGATGGTCGCCCTGGCCATGCGGGCCGGGGTGATCAGATGACCGGATGATCCTGATCGGGTGAATCGAGGTCCCACCGCGATCGTCGGGTCCGGTCGGGCACGGCGACCTCGGGCTGGTCGCACCCGCGGGCGGACCGCAACACGTAAGGTCTGATATCCGTGGAAGCTGCTTGCCCCGAGTCCGTCGAGCCCGACCGTCCCGAGCCGGTGCTGCTCACCGAGCCCGCTGACGGCGTACCGCCGGTAGTGGAGACTCCCGAAGCACTGGAGACCGCCGCGGCCGCACTGGCCGCGGGGAACGGTCCGGTCGCGGTGGACACCGAACGCGCGTCCGGATACCGGTACTCACAACGTGCCTACCTGGTGCAATTGCGCCGGGAAGGCGCGGGAACGGTACTGGTTGATCCGGTCGCGCTGGGCGGTGCCCTGGAACCGTTGAAAACGGCGTTGGCGGACACCGAATGGGTGCTGCACGCCGCCTCGCAGGACCTGCCCTGCCTGGCCGAACTCGACCTGCGCCCGCAACGGCTGTTCGACACCGAACTGGCCGGGCGGCTCGCCGGGTTCGACCGGGTCTCGCTGGGCACCCTCGTCGAACGCATGCTGGGTTACCGGTTGGAGAAGGGCCACAGCGCCGCCGACTGGTCGCGCCGGCCGCTGCCCGCCGACTGGCTGGTGTACGCCGCGCTCGACGTGGAACTCCTGATCGACCTGCGCACCGAGATGCACGCCGAGCTGAGCCGGCAGGGCAAGCTCGACTGGGCGTGGGAGGAGTTCGAAGCGGTCCGCAACGCCGAACCGCCTCGTCCGCGCGCCGAGCCGTGGCGCCGCACCTCCGGCATCCACCGGGTGCGCAACGCCCGCCAGCTCGCCGCCGTCCGCTCGCTGTGGGAGGTGCGCGACCGCATCGCCTCCGAGCGCGACATCGCACCGGGCCGGATACTGCCGGACTCCGCCGTGGTGCAGGCCGCGCAGGGCGACCCCAAGACCGAATCGGAGCTGACCGCGCTGCCGGTGTTCGGCGGCAGGCAGCAGCGCCGCCGCGCGTCGACGTGGCTGGGCGCGCTGCGCGCGGCCCGCGCGCTCCCCCAGGACGAGCTGCCGGTGGTCTCACCGCCGCAGGACGGTCCGCCGTCGCCGAACCGGTGGGCCGATCGCGATCCCGCCGCTGCGGCCCGGCTGTCGGCCGCCAGGGCCGCGATGTCGGCCATCGCCGAGGAGCACGACCTGCCCCTGGAGAACCTGCTGCTGCCGGACCTGCTGCGGCGGCTGTGCTGGACGCCGCCGGAGGACACCGGTGTGGCGTCGGTCGAGGCGCGACTGCGGGAGCGGGGCGCGCGGGAGTGGCAGATCGGGCTGACCGCGTCGGTGCTGAGCACCGCGCTGCAGGCCGCGCCGGAACGCTCGCGCTCCGACTGACGACGCCGGGAGCTACCGGCTCGCCGGAGGTCGGCCGTCCGGCCTCCGGCGTTCCATGACGATCGTGTCGCGCCACCGCCCGTGCAGGCGGCCGATGCGCTCGCGGACGCCGACGGTGCGGAAGCCCGCGTTGCGGTGCAGAGCGAGGCTGCCGCGGTTCTCCGGGAACAGCGAGCACTGCAAGGTCCACAGCCCGGCCTCGTCGGCGGCGGCGATCTGGTGCCGCAGCAGCGCCGCGCCCACTCCGCGACCGCGCGCGGCGGCTCCGACGTAGATCGAGGTCTCCGCGACGCCCGCGTAGCAGTCGCGCGCGGAGACCGGGGTCAGCGCCGCCCACCCGGCGACGGCGCCGTCCAGCTCGGCCACCCAGCGGTGCTCCGGCACCCACTTCGCCGCCAGTTCCGCGGGCGGCGGGACTTCGCGCTCGAAGGTGGCGTCGCCGGTGGCGATCCCTTCGCCGTAGATCCGCCGCACCGCCGGCCAGTCGCCGGGTTCCAGCGCTCGCACCGCGACGTCCTCGGCGGGCCCCTCGGCGGCGCCGGGGCGTGCCGGGGGCAGGCCGAGAACCAGGTCCAGGACCGGGGCGCCGTCGGTTCGGCGGGCGGTGCTCACCGCGACGCGGGTGGTGGTGCCCTCCTTGCTCAGCACCACGTATCCGCCGTCGGCGAGCCTGCGCAGGTGGTGCGAGCAGGTGGACTGGCCGAGGCCGAGCCGACCGGCGAGCTCGCCCACGGTGCTCGGCCCGCCGGAGGCGACGGCGTGCAGCAGCAGGACGCGGGTCGGGTCGCCGAGGCAGGCGAACCGGGCGGCGCAGGCCGCGGCTTCTGCGGCCGGGAACACCGGCACCTCGTCGATCATCGCCCGATGATGCGAGCCGCCGCCGACCTGGTCAATCGAATCCCGTCGATGCGGCCTGGTCCGCGCCGCGCGACCCGGCGGCCGGCGGCGGAACGAGTACGTTGGCCGTGCGCCCGGCGCCGTGATCGCCAGGCCGCCACCACCGCCGGAGCGCCTGTGATCGACCCGACACGAGCGCTTCGCCCCACACCCGGTGGTTACCCACGGGTAATAAGCGCTAGAGTGGCTGTTACCGGCCAGTAGCGGCGGGGCCCGCACCCGCCCGGAACAGGGTCGATCGCCGCCGAGCCGGTCCGGAACTCGCACAACGCAGGACCCACACAGTGAGGAGCACGCCGTGGTCGCACCCGCGTCGGCACCAGCCGACCCGCGCAGCGCACGTGCCGTACGGGACGTGGTCTTCGTCGACGGCGTCCGCACGCCGTTCGGCAAGGCAGGCAAGAAGGGCATCTACGCCGAGACCCGCGCCGACGATCTGGTCGTCAAGGTCATCCGCGAGCTGCTGCGGCGCCACCCGGAACTGCCGCCGGAACGCATCGACGAGGTCGCCATCGCCGCGACCACGCAGACCGGTGACCAGGGCCTGACCATCGGCCGCAGCGCCTCGCTGCTGGCGGGCCTGCCCCAGTCGGTGCCCGGCTTCGCCATCGACCGCATGTGCGCGGGCGCCATGACCGCCGTGACCAGCATCGCCGGCGGCATCGGCTTCGGCGCCTACGACATCGCCATCGCCGGCGGCGTCGAGCACATGGGCAACCACCCCATGGGCGAGGGCGTGGACCCCAACCCGCGCTACGTCGCCGACAACGTCGTCGACCCGTCCGCGCTGGTCATGGGCTCCACCGCGGAGAACGTGCACGACCGCTACCCCAGCCTCACCAAGGAGCGCACCGACGCCTACGCGGCGCTGAGCCAGCAGCGCTACGAGCAGGCGCAGCTCGCGGGCAAGATCGCCGCCGACCTCGTCCCGGTCTCCACCCGCTCCGGTGAGCAGGGCTGGGGCCTGGCCACGGCCGACGAGCCGCCGCGCCCCGGCACCACCGTCGAAGCCCTCGCCGGGCTCAAGACGCCGTTCCGGCCGCACGGCCGGGTCACGCCGGGCAACGCCGCAGGCCTCAACGACGGCGCCACCGGTTGCGTGCTCGCCGACGCCGAGACCGCTCGCGAACTGGGCCTGCCGATCGGCATGAAGCTCGTCGGCTACGCCTTCGCGGGCGTGGAGCCGGAGGTCATGGGCGTCGGGCCGATCCCCGCGACGGAGAAGGCGCTCAAGCGCGCCGGGCTCAGCATCGAGGACATCGGGCTGTTCGAGCTCAACGAGGCGTTCGCCGTGCAGGTGCTGGCCTTCCTGGAGCACTTCGGCATCGCCGACGACGACGCGCGGGTCAACCCGTGGGGCGGCGCCATCGCCTGCGGTCACCCGCTGGCGTCCTCCGGCGTGCGGCTGATGACGCAGCTGTCCCGCCACTTCGCCGAGCACCCCGAGGTGCGCTACGGCCTGACCTCCATGTGCATCGGTTTCGGCATGGGCGGCACGGTCATCTGGGAGAACCCGAACTTCGACACCGCAGGGGGCGCGAAGTGAGCACGCAGACCGACTTCGCAGCACTGTTCCCGGACGAGGTCGTCACCCAGGCCCACACCCGGCTGCTCGACGTCCCCGGGCTCAGCGGCAAGCTCGCGCTGATCACCGTCGACAACGGTCACGACCACACCCGTCCGTCCACCTTCGGGCCGGGCGGGCTGACCGCGCTGAACACCGCGCTGGACGAGGCGTTCGCCGCCGAGCCCGCCGCGATCGCGGTCACCGGCAAGCCGTTCGTGTTCGCCGTCGGCGCCGACCTCTCCGGCGTCACCCAGATCGCGGAGCGGGAGCACGCCCACCAGGTCGCGCAGACCGGGCACGACGTGTTCCGCCGGCTCACCGAGTCGACCATCCCCACCTTCGCGTTCGTCAACGGCGCGGCGCTGGGCGGCGGCCTGGAGCTGGCGCTGTCCTGCCACTACCGCACCGTCTCCGATGGCGTGGGCGCGATCGCGTTCCCCGAGTGCTTCCTCGGCCTGTTCCCGGGCTGGGGCGGCACCCAGCTGCTGCCGAACCTGATCGGCGCGGACGCCGCGGTCAGCGTGATCATCGAGAACGCGCTGAACCAGAACAAGATGCTCAATGCCAAGAAGGCCACCGGCCTGGGCATCTTCGACGCCCAGCTGGAGAGCGCGGACTTCCTGGAGGAGTCGGTGCGCTGGGCCGTGCGCGTCATCAACGGCGAGCAGACCGTGCAGCGCGCCGAGATCGACCGCGGCCAGGCCTGGGACGACGCGGTGAACCGCGCCAAGGGCATCGTCGAGGCCCGCACCCAGGGTGCATCCCCCGCCGTCACCAAGGCCGTCGAGCTCATCGAGCTGGCCCGCGGCAACGACCTCGACGCCGGCTACGCGGCGGAGACCGAGGCGCTCACGGACGCGTTGATGTCCGACGAGCTGCGCGCCGGGCTGTACTCGTTCGACCTGACCCAGAAGCGCGCGAAGCGCCCGGCCGGGGCCCCGGACAAGAAGCTCGCCCGCGAGGTCAAGAAGGTCGGCGTCGTCGGCGCCGGTCTGATGGCCGGGCAGCTCGCGCTGCTGTTCGTGCGCCGCCTGAAGGTGCCGGTGGTCATCACCGACATCGACCAGGAGCGCATCGACAAGGGCGTCGGCTACATCCACGGCGAGATCGACAAGCTCGCCGCGAAGGGCCGGCTGTCCCCGGACGCCACGAACCGGCTCAAGGCGCTCGTCACCGGTTCGCTGGACAAGTCCGCGTTCGGCGACGCCGACTTCGTCATCGAAGCGGTCTTCGAGGAGCTGTCGCTCAAGCAGAAGGTGTTCGGCGAGCTGGAGGGCTACGTCTCGCCCGAGGCGATCCTGGCCACCAACACCTCGTCGCTGTCGATCAGCGAGATGGCCTCGCAGCTGAAGAACCCCGAGCGGGTCGTGGGCTTCCACTTCTTCAACCCGGTCGCGGTGCTGCCGCTGCTGGAGATCGTGCGCGGCGACAAGACCGACGACGCCTCGCTGGCCACCGCGTTCTCGGTGAGCAAGCAGCTCAAGAAGTCCAGCGTGCTGGTCAAGGACGCCCCGGCGTTCGTGGTGAACCGGCTGCTGACCCGCTTCATGGGCGAGATCATCGCCGCCGTCGACGAAGGCACCCCCTTCGACGTCGCCGACCGCGCGCTGACCCCGTTGGGCCTGCCGATGAGCCCGCTGGTGCTGCTGCAGCTCGTCGGCCCGGCCGTCGCGCAGCACGTCAACGAGACGATGCACGCGGCCTACCCGGACCGGTTCGGGATCAGCGAGAACCTGCAGCGGTTCGTCAAGGCCGGCAAGACCGCCGTGTGGCAGCAGGACGAGCAGGGCGGCCAGGTCGTCGACCCCGAGGTCGTCGCGCTCTGGGAGCAGGGTTCGAACCCGTCCACGTCCGAGCAGGTGCGGGACCGGGCATTGCAGGCGCTGGCCCAGGAAGCGCAGCTGATGCTCGACGAGGGCGTCGTCGCCGAGGCGCAGGACCTGGACCTGTGCATGCTGCTCGGCGCGGGCTGGCCGTTCTGGCTGGGCGGCATCACCGCCTACCTGGACCGCGCGGGCATCTCCGAGCAGGTCAACGGCAAGCGCTTCCTGCCGAAGGGCGCGGCTTCGCTGCCCGCCTGATCGCGGAAACCGCACGAAGGGCCGGGATGGGCACGTCCATCCCGGCCCTCGCCGTCCGATGCGGTGGATCTTCACACCTGTCCGGTGATCGTCGCGGCTACGAAGAACCGGTGTTCTCACTGGCGGTGATGTAGTCCCCGGCCCCGATCGTGCCTAAGCTGGAGCTGTCACGATGGAGCCCGTCCCCAGGAAACGAGGTGATGACCGGTGGTCGCGCCGATGCAGCACGAGCTCGGGCCGTTCACGGTCGCGGACTGGCACGCGCTCCCCCCTCGTGAAGACGGCTCGCGCCTTGAACTGATCGAGGGCTACTGGCTCGTGACACCCGCACCATCCGGACAGCACCAATTCGCGGAAAAGCGCGTCGTGAACCTGCTGGACTCCGCCATAGCCGCCGCCGAAGAGGCCACCTCCCCAGCCGAGCGGCAAGAACTCACCGCGCTGAGCGGAATCAGCGTGGAGGTCAGCACAGCGGATCGCACGGGGATCATCCCCGACTTCGCGGTGCTGGCCGTTGCGCCCGTCGGTACGACGTTCAGGCCTTCGGACGCCCTGCTCATCGGAGAGATCTGGTCACCCGGCAACACGTTCGCCGAGCAACGCCGGAAATTCGAGGCCTGCGAGCGCGAGAAGATCCCCTTCTTCTGGAGCATCGCCCAGGACAACCTCGGGCCCACTGAACTCGTGACTTACCGGCTCATCGGGCGGCGTTACGAGCAGGAGAATCACCTCAAGCTCGGGGACGGCGCGCTGGCGATCACGGCCAGCCCGGTTCCGGTCGAGGTCGACATCGCGCACCTCCGCTACTCGCGCCGATAGACACGCCAGCGTCGTACTCCCGATCACTTTTCGACCGGTAGTTCCACGTGCACGATGAGGCCGCCGTTCGAGACCGGGTCGGCAGTCACCCGGCCGCCGTGGGCGATGACGGCGGCTCGGACGATGGACAGGCCCAGGCCGGCGCCGGTGCGGGCGGTGCGCTGCACGCCCGCTCGACGGAACGGGTCGAACAGCGCGTCCACCTGATCGGGGTCGATCAGCGGGCCCGAGGAGGACACGCGCAGCAGCGCCGAACGCCCGCTGGTCGCCGTCACGACCTCGACCCAGCCGCCGTCGACGTTGTGGCGCACGGCGTTCTCCAGCAGGTTCTCCGCTACCCGTTCCAGCAGCGCCGGATCGCCCAGCACGAACACCGGCTCGCCGTGGCAGATGATCCGCACCGACCGCGCCTGCGCCTCGGCCTCGACGCCGCGCCGGGCTCGGACCGCGACCTCGTGGAGGTCCACCCGCTCCCGCTCCGCCAGCTCCGAGCCGTCCGTGCGGGCCAGCAGCAGCAACGACTCCACCAGGCGTTCGGCGCGCGCCGCGGCCTCGCGCAGCACCGCGGCCATCCGGCGCAGCTCCTCGGCGTCCGCGTCGGGATCGGTGAGCGTCACGTCCAGCTCGGTGCGGATCACCGCCAGCGGGGTGCGCAGCTCGTGGCTGGCGTTGGCGACGAACCGGCGCTGCGAGTCGAACGCCGCCTGCAGCCGGTCCAGCATCGCGTCGAAGGTGTCGGCGAGCTCCGCGACCTCGTCGCGCGGGCCGCTCAGCACGATCCGCTCGTCCAGCGACTCCGCGGACAACCGGCGCGCCGAATCCGTGACCTCGTGCAACGGGCGCAGCACCCGGCCGGTGACCGTCCACGCCAGCACCGCCGCCGCCAGCACCACGGCGACGAACGCGACACCGCCGACGACGAGCACCTGCTCCCGCGCGGTGGAGCGCAACGCGGCGCCCAGCTGCTCGGCGGGCACCTCGGCGTCGCCGAGCCGCACCCGGCCGCCCGCGGGCAGCCGCGGCACCCCGGCGACGACGTTGCCCACCAGCATCCAGCCCAGCCACAGCAGCAGGGCGCTCACCGCGGCGACCAGGCCGGTCGCCAGCAAGGTCAGCCGGGCTCGCAGTCCCGGACCTCGGCGGTGCGACGGCCGCAGCGGCGGTGCCGTTCGGGCCACGTTCACGACCCGGCGTGCTCGGCGCGGCCCGCCGTGGGCACCCGGTAGCCGGAGCCGACGACGGTGTCGATGACGCCGGGCTCCCCCAGCTTCTTGCGCAAGGTCATCATCGTGACCCGCACGGTCGTGGTGAACGGGTCCGCGTGCTCGTCCCACACCCGTTCGAGCAGCTCCTCCGAGCTGACCACGGCCCCGCCCGCGGCGAGCAGCACCTCCAGGACGCCGAACTCCTTGCGGGTCAGGTCGACCTCGGCACCGCCGCGCAGCACCACCCGGCGCGCCGGGTCCAGCGACAGCCCGAGCGCGATCAGCAGCGGAGGCACCGCCGGGGTCGCGCGCCTGCCCAGCGCGCGCACCCGCGCGGTCAGCTCCGGGAAGGCGAACGGCTTCGCCAGGTAGTCGTCCGCGCCCAGCGACAGCCCGTCCACCCGGTCCTGCACGGTGCCGCTGGCGGTCAGCATCAGCACCCGCGTGAGCTCGCCGGAGTCCACCACCTCGCGGCACAGCTCATCGCCCGACATCACCGGCAGGTCGCGGTCCAGCACGATCACGTCGTAGCGGGTGATCGACGCCTTCTCCTGGCCGCCCTCGCCGTCGTAGGCGACGTCGACGGCCATGCCCTCCCGGCGCAGCCCACGGGCGATCGCGTCCGCCAGCGGCTGCTCGTCCTCGACCACAAGGATTCGCACCCGTTCACCGTGCCACAACGGGCACGAGCGGGGATCACCAGCGGTGGGCGACCGGTCCGGCCGCCCACCGCCGAGGGCTCACGCCTCGCGGCGAACGGGGCTGTCGAGCTCGTTGTCCTGCTGCGCCGTGCGGATCCGGTCGGCGAACCACTCCGTGATGCGCCGCGCCACGTCCTGCTCGGTCAGGCCCAGCTCCGCGAGCACCTGCTCGCGCGAGGCGTGCAGCAGGAACTCGTTGGGCACCGCGAGATCGCGCAACGGCACGTCCACCCCGGCGTCGCGCAGCGCGGCGGCCAGCGACCAGCCGAAACCACCGTTGCGCCCGGAGTCCTCCAGCGTCACGACCAGCTTGTGCTCGGCGGCCATCGCGACGACCTGCTCCGGCACCGGCTTCATCCAGCGCGGGTCGACGACGGTGACCCCGATGCCCTGCGCGGCCAGCCGCCGCGCCGCGGCCACCGCGGTCTCGCCGAACGCGCCGACGACCGCGAGCAGCACATCGCCGTCCTCGCCGCCGGCGGGACGGTGCAGCACGTCCACACCGCCGACGCGCTCCAGCGCGGGCACCTCCTCGATCACGGAGCCCTTCGAGAACCGCACCACCGTCGGCCCGTCGTCGACGGCGACGGCCTCGCGCAGCTCCTCGCGCAGCGTCACCGCGTCGCGCGGCGCCGCCACCCTGATGCCGGGGATCACGTTGAGGATCGACAGGTCCCACATGCCGTTGTGGCTGGCCCCGTCGTCACCGGTGACCCCGGAGCGGTCCAAGGTGACCGTCACCGGCTGGCGGTGCAGCGCCACGTCCATCAGCAGCTGGTCGAACGCGCGGTTCAGGAACGTCGAGTACACCGCGAACACCGGGTGCAACCCGCCCATCGCCATGCCCGCCGCCGACGTCATGGCGTGCTGCTCGGCGATGCCCACGTCGAAGCACCGGTCCGGGTAGGCCTTGGCGAACTTGTCCAGCCCCGTCGGTCCGAGCATGGCGGCCGTCATCGCGACCACGTCGGAACGCTCGCCGCCGATGCGCACGAGTTCCTCGGAGAACACGTTCGTCCAGCTCTTCGGCGTCGGCGAGGTCGGCACCCCCGTCTCCGGGTCGATCACCTTGACCTGGTGCATCTGGTCGGCCTCGTGGTTCTCCGCCGGGGCGAAGCCGTTGCCCTTGCGGGTCACCGCGTGCACGATCACCGGACCGCCGAAGGAGCGCGCCATGGTCAGCGCCTGCTCCATGGCCTTCATGTCGTGGCCGTCGACCGGCCCGAGGTACTTGATGCCGAGGTCGGAGAACATGACCTGCGGGCTGAACGCGTCCTTGAGCCCCGACTTCGCGGCGTGCAGCCCGGTGTAGAGCGGGCGCCCCACGACCGGCAGGTTGCGCAGCGTGCTGCGACCGCGCTCCAGCGCCTTCTCGTAGCCCGGGTTGAGCCGCAGCGCCGACAGGTGCTCCGCGAAACCACCGATGGTGGGCGCGTAGGAGCGGCCGTTGTCGTTGACGACGATGACCAGCGGGCGTTCCTGGTCGGCCGCGATGTTGTTCAGCGCCTCCCAGCACATGCCGCCGGTGAGCGCGCCGTCGCCGACGACCGCCACCGCGTGCCGCCCACCGCCGGTGAGCTGGAACGACCGCGCCAGCCCGTCGGCGTAGGACAGCGAGGTGGAGGCGTGCGAATTCTCCACCAGGTCGTGCTCGCTCTCGGCGCGCGACGGGTAGCCGGACAGGCCGTCCCGCTTGCGCAGCCGGTCGAAGCCTTCCTGCCTACCGGTCACGATCTTGTGCACGTACGCCTGGTGCCCGGTGTCGAAGACCACCGCGTCCCGCGGCGAGTCGAAGACCCGGTGCAGGGCCAGCGTGAGCTCCACCGCGCCCAGGTTCGGGCCGAGGTGCCCACCTGTGCGGGACACCTTCTGGATCAAGAAGGACCGGATCTCAGCGGCCAGCTCCACCAGCTCACCGTGCTCCAGGCGTTTCAGGTCGTCCGGACCTTGCACGGATTCCAGCAGCGTCACCGCTCCACCTCGTTCGTCATCCCGCGTCACTTGCCTTCACCACCCGTGCGGGGGGCCGCGCGACGGCCGGGCGCACCCCTGGGGGACCGGCGACCAGTCTACGGAGCATGACCACCCGCTCGGGACAAGGTACGCAGCAACCGCGATGAGTGAGATCACCGGGCCGGAGGACCGCGGCAGGCGCGGGACCGGCGGCTACCGCCGCGATGCGGCGTTCGGAACCCGCTCGAACGCCGGGATTTCCTCCGGTCGAGGGGAGCAATCACCACCCGTTCCGAGTAACGCGAACACGGAACGTCCTCGAATCCGGGCACGACATCGCCGCTGGAGCAGCCGCGGCTCCCCGCACGGGGCGGGAAGCCGCGCGCTCGTCAGGCCTCGCGTTCCAGCAGGGCGATGCACTCCATGTGGTGCGTCATCGGGAACGCGTCGAACGCCTCCAGGTCGGCGAGCCGGTACCCCTGCTCGGCGAACAGGCTCACGTCGCGCGCCAACGCGGCCGGATCGCACGCCACGTGCACCACGCGCGCAGGCCCGGCCGCGCACACCGCCTCGACGATCCGTCGTCCCGCGCCCTTGCGCGGCGGGTCCAGCACGACCACGTCGGGCGTGGGCAGCGTGTCGTCGTCGAGGACGTCCTCGACGGTGCCCGCCCGGAACGACACCTGGGGCAGGTCGCGCAGGTTCGCCACCGCGTCCTCCGTCGCCCGGCGCGAGGACTCCACCATGGACACCTCGCCACCCGGGCCCGCCTGCTCGGCGAGCACCGCCGCGAACAGCCCCACACCGCCGTAGAGGTCCCACGCCACGCCGCCCTGCGGCACCGCGGCCATCCTGCCGACGACCTGGGCGAACGTGTCCGCCGCGGCCGGGTGCACCTGCCAGAAGCCGTCCGCGGAGAACTCCCACGCGCGCCCCGCGGCGCGTTCCCGCGCGACCCCGGAACCCCGCACGTGCGTGTTGACCACCGGGGTGCGCTTGCCGCGGCGGCGCTGCGGCGCGCGCTCCCGCTGCGTGACGTGGACCTCGGCGTCCGCGTCCGCGGCGACCTCCAGCTCCGCGCCCTGCGGCCACTCGCGGTCGGTCAACCCGTCCAGCGCGCCCTGCACGGTGATCGGGCAGTCGTCCACCGGCAGCACCCGGTGGCTGCGGTGCGGGTGGAACCCCGGCCGGCCCACCCGGTCCACCGCCAGCCGCACCCGCGTGCGCCAGCGCAGCAGGCCGCCCGGCAGCTCCCGCACCTCGACCTCGCGGTCCAGCCCGGCGAGCCGCTGCAACTGCTCGCGGATGACCGCGGCCTTCAACTCCCGCTGCGTCGAACCGTCGGCGTGCTGCCAATCGCACCCGCCGCAGCGGTCGTGGCCCAGCGCCATGTCCGCCAACGGGCAGGGCGGCGCCACGCGCCCCTCCGCCGCGGTGAAGACCTCCACCGCGTCGGCGCGGCAGAAGCTCTTGCCGGGATCGTCGGTGACCTCGGCGAGGACCACCTCACCCGGCAAGGCGTGACGCACGAACACGACCCGTCCCTCATGCCTGGCCACGCAGTGGCCGCCGTGCGCCACCGGCCCCACGTCCAGCTTCAGACGCTTGCCGGTCCAATCCAACTTGCCGGTCACCGACGTTCATTTCCCTTCGATTCGCCCAAACCGCGACGCAACGCGCCCGGCATCACCCGCTGCTTGGCACGCTGCTTCGCACGGGTCGACGACGCGAGCTGCCACGGCACGCTCGTCACCATCACACCCGGTTCGAACAGCAACCTGCCCTTGAGCCGCAACGCGCTCTGGTTGTGCAGCACCTGCTCCCACCAGCGCCCCACCACGTACTCCGGGATGAACACGGTCACCACGTCGCGCGGGCTGTTGCGGCGGACCCGCTTCACGTATTCGATCAGCGGCCGAGTCACCTCACGGTACGGGGACTCGATCACCTTCAGCGGCACCGGCATGTCCTTCGATTCCCAGGCGGCCCGCAACGTCCGGGTCCCCGCGTCGTCGACGTTCACCGTGACCGCCTCCAACGTGTCCGGACGCGTCGCCCGCGCGTACGCGAGCGCGCGCAACGTGGGCAGGTGCAGCTGCGACACCAGCACGATGGCGTAGTTCCGGGACGGCAGCACCGCGGGCTCCGCGTCGTAGCGCGCCAGCTCCTCCTGCACCGAGTCGTAGTGCCTGCGGATCGCGGTCATCAGCAGGTAGATCGCGCCCATCGCCGCCAGCGCGATCCACGCGCCCTTCGCGAACTTCGTGACCAGCACGATCAGCAGCACGGAACCGGTCATCAGCAGGCCGAACCCGTTGATCGCCTGCGAGCGCCGCATCCGGCGCCGCGCCAGCGGGTCCTTCTCCTTGCGCAGCAGCCGGTTCCAGTGCCGCACCATGCCGGTCTGGCTCACCGTGAACGAGACGAACACGCCCACCACGTAGAGCTGCACCAGCCTGGTGACCTCCGCGTCGAAGGCCATCACCAGCACCACCGCGAACGCGGCGAGGAACAGGATCCCGTTGGAGAACGCCAGCCGGTCGCCGCGGGTGTGGAACTGGCGCGGCAGGTAGCGGTCCTGGGCGAGGATCGATCCGAGCACCGGGAAGCCGTTGAACGCCGTGTTCGCCGCCAGCACCAGGATGATCGCCGTCACCCCGGTCACGTAGTACGCGCCGGGTGGGAAGACGCTGAAGACCGCGTCCGCGACCTGCGCCACCATCGTCTTCTGCTCGTAGCCCGGCGGGGCCGAGATGATCTGCGCGGCCGGGTTCTCCGCGATCCGCACCCCGGTGATCTGGGCCAGGTAGATCAGGCCCATCAGCATGGTCACCGAGATCACGCCCATCATGAGCAGGGTCGTCGCGGCGTTGCGGGACTTGGGCTTGCGGAACGCCGGGACGCCGTTGCTGATCGCTTCCACGCCGGTCAGCGCCGCCGCTCCCTGCGAGAACGCCCGCATCACCAGGAAGACGAACGCGAGCCCCGCCAGCTGGTTCTCGTCCGGCATGATCTCGACGGTGGCGCTCTCCGCCCGCATCGGCTGGCCCAGCACCAGCGCGCGGAACACCCCGAACGCGATCATGCCGAGGACGCCGAGCAGGAACGCGTACACCGGCACCGCCAGGAAACCGCCCGATTCGCGCAGCCCGCGCAGATTGATGGCGGTGAGCGCGACGATCGCGGCCACCGCGAACCACACCTTGTGGGTGGCCACGAACGGGATCAGCGCCCCGATGTTCGCCGCCGCCGAGGAGATCGACACCGCCACGGTCAGCACGTAGTCCACGAGCAGCGCGCTGGCCACCGTGAGCCCGGCCTGCTTGCCCAGGTTCACCGTCGCGACCTCGTAGTCGCCGCCGCCGGACGGGTAGGCCCGCACGTTCTGCCGGTAGCTGGCCACGACGGTGAGCATCACCAGCGCGACCAGCGCCCCCACCCACGGCGTGAAGGCGTACGCGGACAGGCCGGCGACCGAGAGCACCAGGAAGATCTCTTCCGGGGCGTAGGCCACCGAGGACATGGCGTCGGAGGCGAACACCGGCAACGCCAGCCGCTTGGGCAGCAACGTGTGCGCCAACCGGTCACTGCGGAACGGACGCCCCACCAGCAGGCGTTTTGTCGCGGTCGCGAGCTTGGACACGGCCATGAGCGTAAGTGCTCCGCCCGCTCGCGCTCCCGCGCCCGCCCGTCGTCGCGCGGGTCGCGGCCGACCCGGTGGCCGGTGCCGTGCGCCGGGCCTCGGATACGGTGCAGCGCTGGAAGCGGCGGTTCCCGTCGGGGCACGCGTGCGGACACCGCTCAGGTGCGCTGCCGGGTACCGTCACGCTGACGCGGCGAGGCGCCGCCGACACGCCCGTGACAAGGAGACAGGCCGTGCACGTCGTGATCCTGGGCTGCGGCCGGGTCGGGGCCTCCCTGGCCACGGCCCTGCAACGGCTCGACCACACCGTCGCCGTCGTGGACAAGGACGACACCGCGTTCCACCGGCTGGGCAAGGACTTCACCGGCCACCAGATCACCGGCAACGGATTCGACCGCGACGTGCTCGTCGAAGCGGGCATCGAATCCGCGGCGGCGTTCGCGGCGGTCTCCAACGGCGACAACTCCAACATCATCGCCGCCCGCGTGGCCCGCGAGACCTTCGGCGTGGAGCACGTCGTGGCCCGCATCTACGACCCCAAGCGGGCCGAGGTCTACCAGCGGCTCGGCATCCCCACCGTGGCGACCGTGCCGTGGACCACGGACCGCTTCCTGCGGATGCTGCTGCCCGAAGGCGTCGCCACCGCCTGGCGGGAACCCTCCGGCGCGGTCGCGGTGCTGCAGCTCCCGCTGCACGAGGACTGGGTCGGTCACCGCATCGTCGACTTGGAGAGCACCATCGGGGCCCGCGTGGCGTTCGTCATGCGCTTCGGCAACGGCGTGCTGCCGGAGCCGAAGACCGTCATCCAGGCCGACGACGCGCTCTACGTCGCCGCGCTGTCCGGCACCGTCACCGACGTCACCGCAGCCGCTCTGCGCGGACCAGAGGAGACCGAGTGATGCGCATCGCGATCGCCGGCGCCGGAGCCGTCGGCCACTCCATCGCCAGCGAACTGCTCGACGGGGGCCACGAGGTCATGCTCATCGAGCGCAGCACCGAGAACTACCGGCCGAAGAGCATTCCCGGCATCGAGTGGGTCCTCGCCGACGCCTGCGAGCTCGCCTCGCTGGAAGAGGCCGGGTTGCAGTCCTGCGACGTGGTCATCGCGGCCACCGGCGACGACAAGGTCAACCTGGTGGTGGCGCTGCTGGCCAAGACCGAGTTCGCGGTGCGGCGCGTGGTGGCCAGGGTCAACGACCCGCGCAACGAATGGCTGTTCACCGACGCCTGGGGCGTCGACGTGGCGGTGTCCACGCCGCGGATGCTGGCCGCGATGGTCGAGGAGGCCGTCAACGTCGGCGATCTGGTGCGGCTGATGACGCTGCGCCAGGGCCAGGCGAACCTGGTCGAGATCACGCTCCCGCCGGACACCCCGCTGGCCGGTCACCGGGTCCGGGACCTCGAGCTGCCGCCGGACGCGGCGCTGGTGACGATCCTGCGCGGCGGGCGGGTCATCGTGCCGCAGCCGGACGACCCGGTGGAAGCGGGCGACGAGATGCTGTTCGTCGCCGCCGCGGAGATGGAGCAGCGGATCCGCGAAGTCGTCCACGGCCGCTGACCGGAGCCCGCACCCGCGAGCTCCGGTCCGGATTTCAGCCGGTGGCGGGTCCTGGACGCTCCGGTTCCCCCGCCGCCTGCTCCGGGAGGCCGGAGTGGCGGGCGTAGGCCGCGCGGTCGGCCGCCTCCTGCTCGGCGAGCTCCCGGTCCGCGGCCTCCTGCGAGATCTTCGAAGCTCGGCGGACCGCCCAGACCGTCACGATCAACGCCAGCGCCGTCAGCGGATACCCCATGGCGATGCGGGCGAACGCCAGCCAGCCGGTCTGGTCCGCGTTGTACAGCCACTGCTGCACGACGTACTTCGCGGCGAACACCACGACCCACGCCAGCGTCGCCAGGTCGTACGCGCGCAGGGCCGCGCGGTGCTTGCGCCACCCCATGCCCAGCGAGTTCAGCGCGGACCAGGCCACGCCGACCAGCGGCCAGCGCACCAGCACCGACAGCAGGAACGCGCCGCCGTACACCAGGCTCGTCCAGATGCCCAGCAGGAAGAAGCCCTTCGCGTCACCGGAGCGGTAGGCGATGAACGAGCACACCGCCACCCCGAGCACCCCGGAGATCGCGGGCTGCAGCGGTTCCTTGCGCACCAGCCGCCACACCGCGATGGCCACCGCCAGCCCGACGGCGGCCCAGATCGCGGGCATCAGCCCGGTCAACGCGTTGACCACGACGAAGACCACGATCGGCACGGCCGAATAGGCCAGCCCGGAGACACCGCCCATCTGCTCCAGCAGGGTCTGCTCGGCCGCCGGAGCGGCCTCGCCGTCGGTCGGTGCCCGTCCCGGCGAGCCCGCGGGCCCGGTGCTCGGCGAAGCCGAGCCGGGGCCCTGGTCGGGGGCCGGTGTGTCGCGTTCGCTCATGCGGTGTTCTGCAACTCGTAGTAGGGGTTGTACAGCACTTTGCAGCCGTCCCGGACCGCGATCCTGCCGCGGGCCTTGATGGTGCGGCCCGGTTCGATGCCGGTGATCCGGCGCCGGCCGAGCCACACGAGGGTGACGCCCTCGGTGCCGTCGAACAGTTCTGCTTCCAACGTCGGAGCGGAGTTCGTCGGCGACATGTCGACGCTGCGCAGCCTGCCGAGCACCACGGCCTCCTGGCCGCACCGGCAGTCGCAGGCCCGCTGCGCCCCGCTCGCCTGCGAGCGTTCGGAGAGGTCGTCGGCGTCGAGCTCGGCGACATCGCTGGTCAGACGACGCATGAGGCGGCGCCAGTAGCCGCCCCCGGTGTTGCTCATCGCTAGCGCTCCACGTACGCCTGGGATCGAACACGATCGGCGGAAACCGCCCAGAGGCGGCGGCCGCCGGGTTCTCCGGTGACTTCTCGGGGCACTGCTGCGCGCTCCGGACACCAGCGTAGCCCGTGCTCAGCGGCACGTCGCCATCCTGGCGGCAATTCGAACTTGATCACACGATCAGGTCATCCTGGCACGTCCGGGGGTGTCCTGCGGCGCCCGCAACGCGCGGCAGGACCGCCCCGGAACGGCGACGGCGGCGGCCGCTAGGCCTGCTGCTCACCGTTCTGCGACTGCTGGATGTGCCGCGCGATGGACTCCGGCAACTCGATCGGCAGCGGCGTGCGCACCGGCAGCGGATCGTCACCGCGCACCACGACGGTGTCGTCCAGCACGGTGTACAGCAGCTTGGAGCACGCCTCGGCGGTCTCCCCCGGCCCCGCCGCGACCCCTCGGACCATCCAGCGCGGACCGTCGATGCCGACGAACCGCAGCGCCGCCCGCGGCGAGTCGGCGACCAGTTCCGGGCCCCACTCGCCGTCCTGCTGGCCGACCTTGGCGCCGTCCCGGCGCAGCTGCTCCGCCAGCTCGTTGCGCACCTCGGGCCACAGCTCGGCACTGCGCGGGGCGGCGAACGCGCTGATGGTCAACCGGCCCACCTGCGTCACCAGGTGCACGGCGCGCACCGGCCCCGCCGGGTCCACCTCGACCTGCAGCTGGCTGCCCTCCGGGATCGGCAGGCGCACCGAGCCCAGGTCGAGCCTCTCCACGTCGTCGCCTTCGGGAAGCTCGCTGAGGTCGTACGGCCCCAGCCCGGACTCGTCCCCGGTGGCGGCCCCGGCCACGTCCGCGTTCTCGGACGGCCCGGCCTCGTCCTGCCGCGAGCCTCGCCCGCGACGGCCCAATCCGAACATCCCCTCAGACCTCCGTCCTGTGATCGGCCCCGGCGGACGCCGGCCCCGTCAGCACCTCGTGCCCGCCGGTGGATCCATGACCACCGGTCCCCCGCTGCGAGTCGGGCAACCGCTCGACCTCCTCGAACACCGCGCTCTCCACGCGTTGCACGACCAGCTGCGCGATGCGGTCACCGCGTCGCAACGACAAGGTCTCAGCACGATCATGATTGATCAAGCAGACCTTGATCTCACCCCGGTACCCCGAATCGACGGTGCCGGGAGCGTTCACCACCCCCAGCCCCGCTCGCGCGGCCAGCCCGGAACGCGGGTGCACGAAACCGGCGTAGCCCTCCGGTAACGCCAGCGAGACGCCGGTACCGACGAGCGCTCGCTCGCCGGGCCGCAGCACCAGGTCGCTGGTCGTCACCAGATCGGCGCCGGCATCACCGGGCCGGGCGTAGGACGGGATCGGTACGTCGGGGTCGAGACGGGTCAACAGGACCTTCACGTTCGGCACGGGCGGCGAGACTACCCTGGAGGCGTGTCGGAGAGCGCAGAAGCAACCAGCCCAGCCGCGGACACCCCCGGTCAGGGGAACGAGAGCGAGCCCGCGGTCTACCGGGAGCGCTTGTTCGCGTCCTGGTGGACCTGGCCGCTACCGCTGGTCATGGCGATCCTGCTGGCCGCCGAGGTGCACATGGGTTACCCCGGCATCCGCGCCTGGCTGCCGTACGTGCTGCTGCTGCCGATCGCGGTGGCGGTACCGCTGTGGCTCGGCCGCACGAAGATCGAGATCACCGGCGGCGAGCTGTGGGTGGGCGACGCCCACCTGCCGCTGCGGTTCATCGAGGACGTCGAGGTCGTCCCCGCCGAGGAGAAGCGCACGGCGCTGGGCCCCGACCTGGACCCGGCCGCGTTCGTGGTGCACCGGCCGTGGGCACCGACCTCGGTGCGCGTCTGGCTCGACGACGAGGACGATCCGACGCCCTATTGGGTGGTGAGCACCCGCCGTCCGGAGCAATTGGCGGCGGCATTGCGGCGGTGAGGCGCACTCGTCCCGCCGAGTGGTGCCATTCGCCCTGATGCCGGATCGTCCGGCGCGATCCGAGTGGAACGCGGCTCGCGCCGCATCGGGATTCACGGACCACCGCGGGACGATCGGGCAACGACGGTTTCCCCGATCGGGAAACAACAAACCTGGGCGCACGACCACCGCGTGTGCCCAGGTCCGTGTTCGATTGGTGCGCCTGCCGGTCGCCGCTCGATTCGCCGCGGCCGATCCCCCGCGACGCCAAGCCGGTCACCCACCGGCCGGAGTGCCTCCGAGCCGCAGCGGGCTCGGACGCCCGAACCGGCCGGTCCGGCCATCAGGACCGCCCCTCCAGGTCGACCCCGCCACCGGACCCCGGCCGGACGTCACCGCAGGCCACCCCGCCCGCGGACCCCGTCCGGAACTGCTCAGAGCGCGCAGTCGCGGCAGATCAGACCGCCGTTGCGCTCCTCCGCGAGCCTGCTCCGGTGGTGCACCAGGAAGCAGCTGGAGCAGGTGAACTCGTCGGCCTGCTTCGGCAGGACCTTGACGGTCATCTCCTCCCCGGACAGATCGGCTCCCGGCAACTCGAAGTTCTCCGCGATCTCCGATTCATCGGTGTCGACGACACCGGATTGCGCTTCATTGCGCCGCGCCTTGAGCTCCTCCAACGAGTCTTCCGTCATTTCCTCGGACTCGCTGCGGCGCGGAGCGTCGTAGTCGGTCGCCATCGTGATTCACCCCTGCGATAGTGGAGACTGCAATGGTGTGCCGCTGGTAAACGTTCCAGGGCTCTCATTTGTGCCCGAGGGCTTGCGTGACGGTGATCTCGCCTTGCTGCGCCCCAAGTTCCCCCGAAACGAGCGTCTCTCGCTCCCCGTCACTGCCCGAGGCGCCGAGAGGGTAGCCCATCCAGGAACGGCGGACGCATGAGGTCACCCATTTGTGTGGTGTGCACTGCACCAGAGCATCCAACAAGATCACCCGGACGTCTGCTTCAGCAGACGCAACGAGTGCGACACGACGGCCCGTCCGGCGACGCGGAACCAACCACGAGCGCCTAGGCTGATCGCGCAACGTCCGATCCGATGACGGCAAGGGAGAGTGGCAGGACGTGTCAGCCGCGACTTCACGCTGGGGCCGCCAGGGCCCTCGATACCGGCGACGTCGACCGCTGCCCGCTCTGCTGGTGCTGGGGCTGCTGGTCGTCCTGTCCGGGTTCATGTGGACACGGGTCTTCGAGACCACCGAGGACATCGAGACCGCGACCCGGTGCACCCTCCCGGGCGCGCCGACCGCCGCCCCGGAACCCACGGCCGAGCCGCAGCCGGAGCAGCCGGCCGCGCTGGGGCAGATGCTGAGCCGGAACGCGCTGGACCGCACCACTCCGGTCCCCGCGCGGGACGTGCGGGTGCGCGTGCTCAACGGCAACGGCGAGGCCAACCAGGCGGGCCTGATCAGCCAGGAGCTGACGAACATCGGTTTCGCTCCCGGCGGTGAACCGGACAACGACCCGGTCTACCCGAACTACGACCTCAACTGCCACGGCCAGATCCGCTTCGGCGGTGCCGGGGCGAGCCAGGCCCGCACGCTGAGCCTGATGGTGCCGTGCGCCCAGCTGGTGCGCGACGACCGCACCGACTCCTCGCTGGACCTGGCGCTGGGGTCGGACTTCAAGGACATCAAGAGCAAGCCGGAGGCCCGCCAGATCCTCCAGGAGCTCAAGAACTGGGTCCCGCAGGGCGGTGCCGAGCAAGAGGTCCGGCCGCCGCAGGTCGATGAGGAACTGCTCACGGCCGCCCGCGACGTGGCCTGCTGAGCTTCGCCCGATCCGGCGAATTCGACGTTCGCCGAGCCGCTGAACGCATCGATGCCCGCCCCGCCGTCCGCAACGGCGGGGCGGGCATCGTCGTGCGTCAGACCTCGCCCGCTCCGGCGGCGCGCAGCGCCTCGCCGAGGGAGTCCGCGATGCCCGGCGTCGCGCACACCATGGCCTCGTCACCGAGCCCGTCGGCCGTCCCGGCCGCCGGGAGCCGCAGGTGCGCTCCCGCTTCCTGGGCGACGAGCGCTCCCGCCGCCCAGTCCCACCGCTTGAGCCCGACCTCGTAGTAGGCGTCGAGCCAGCCGGCCGCGACCGCGCACAGGTCCAGCGAGGCGGCGCCGGAACGGCGGATGTCGCGCACCTGCCCCAGCAGCCGTCCGGTCGCCGACGCCTGCGCGCGCCTGCGATCCACGTCGTAGGCGAACCCGGTGCCGACCAGAGCCAGGTCGAGGCGCTCGGCGCCCGACACGCGCAGCGGCTCGCCGTCGCAGAACGCCCCGCCGCCCGCTGCGGCGCTCCACACGCGGCCGGAGACGGGCTCGACGACCGCTCCGGCGATCGACCTCCCGTCGACCTGCGCGGCCAGCGACACCGCGTACCAGGGGTAGCCGTAGAGGTAGTTGACCGTGCCGTCGATCGGGTCGACGACCCAGCGGAGTCCTTCCAGCGCCGCCGCGCCGCCTTCTTCCTCGCCCAGCACCGACTCGCCGGGCCGCAAATCGGCGAGCCGGTCGCGCACGAGCCGCTCCGCCGCGCGGTCGGCGGCGGTGACGACGTCGGTCTCGCTGCTCTTCGTTCCCACGGCACCGCCGGTCACCGATTCGTCACGAATCGTGCGCGCCAGTTCGGCCGCCTCGCCCGCGACCTGCACCGCGACGGTTCGGAGGGTTTCGTTGTCCATGTCAGCTGTCAGTCCCACGTTCACATCGCAGCACAGCGCGGTTAAGGTCTGCACACCTCGTTCTGAATCGAATAGGAAGGATCGGGCATGGGCACTGCCCGCGGTTTCGGCGTGGATATCGGCGGGTCCGGCATCAAGGGGTGTCCGGTGGACATCGACGGTGGTGTGCTGGCCGAAGAACGCATGCGAATCCCCACCCCACACCCCTCGACACCGGATGCGGTGGCCGACGCGGTCGCGGAGATAGCCGAGAAGTTCGGCTGGTCCGGCCCGGTCGGAGTCACCTTGCCCAGCGTGATCAAAGAGGGCACCGCGCACTCCGCGGCGAACATCGACAAGAGCTGGATCGGCACCGACGCGCAGGGCCTGTTCGCGGAACGGCTCGGCCGGGACCGGGGGGACGTCGTCGTGCTCAACGACGCCGACGCCGCCGGCCTCGCCGAGATGCGCTCCGGCGCGGGAGCGGGACGTTCCGGCCTGGTGGTGGTGCTGACCTTCGGCACCGGCATCGGCAGCGCCATGTTCCTCGACGGCAAGCTCATCCCGAACACCGAGTTCGGGCACATCGAGGTCGAGGGGCACGACGCGGAGAAGCAGGCCGCGGCCTCGGTGAAGGACGACCTGGACCTGAGCTACCCGGAATGGGCGCCTCGGGTCAGCCGCTACATCCAGGGCCTGGAGAAGTTCCTCTGGCCCGATCTGTTCATCGCGGGCGGCGGTGTCAGCAAGAAGGCCCACAAGTGGCTCCCGCTGCTGGACATCCGCACTCCGATCGTGGCGGCGACGTTAAAGAACGATGCGGGGATCGTGGGCGCGGCGACGGCTGCGGCCGCACTGCTCGAACACTGATCTTCACGGTTGCCGGGGCGATGTCGCCGACGTTTCCCCGGTACGCCATCCGAGTGACCCGCACAGGACCGCGTTGCGCTGCGATGGGACCGATCTCGGCCTTGCAGCGGAACCGCACTCCACCGACGCGGTTACAATGGAACACGACCGACCTCATCCGGGACCTCCGGCCCGGCGCCGAGCAGGCGTTCAGCCGGCTCCAAGTCCGCTTCGGAAGTTCTGGAAGGTGGGTCGTCCCCGACCTCTGGCGGCCGAGGTTTCGCGCCCTCCGGCCTGCCCTGATCGACCGTCGCGAAAGGGCGTACGTGGCAGCCGCAGAAACCGCAACCCGACGCTCCAGCTCCGCTGCAACCGCCGGCGGTGGCCAGTCTTCGTCGGCCCAGTCCGCATCCCAGTCCCAGACCGAGGCGTCCGCGCAGGAGGAGACCGGCCAGGCCGGTACCGGCGCGGCGAAGGCCAAGTCCGCGACAGGCGCCAAGCCGGCGGGCCGCAAGACCGCCGCCAAGCCGGCGGCGGCCAAGAAGGGCACCAAGGCCGCTCCGGCCAAGTCGGCGGCGGGCAAGGCCGGTTCCGCGAAGAACGCGGCCAAGTCCGGCGAGGGCATGGAGATCGACGAACCGATCGAGACCGACCTGACGTCGCCCGACGTCGGCGACCTCGCCGAAGTCGAAGTGGAGATCCCGGAGGAGCCGACCGTCCCCGAGGACGAGGACGGCAAGACCGACTCCGACTTCGTCTGGGACGAGGAGGAGTCCGAGGCGCTGCGGCAGGCCCGCAAGGACGCCGAGCTCACCGCTTCCGCCGACTCGGTGCGCGCCTACCTCAAGCAGATCGGCAAGGTGGCGCTGCTCAACGCCGAGGAGGAGGTCGAGCTCGCCAAGCGCATCGAGGCCGGCCTCTACGGCGCGGAGCGGTTGCGCCAGGCCGAAGAGGCCGACGAGAAGCTGACCTTCCAGATGAAGCGCGACCTGCGCTGGATCGTCCGGGACGGTGAGCGGGCCAAGAACCACCTGCTGGAAGCGAACCTGCGACTGGTGGTCAGCCTCGCCAAGCGCTACACGGGCCGCGGCATGGCGTTCCTGGACCTGATCCAGGAGGGCAACCTCGGTCTGATCCGCGCGGTGGAGAAGTTCGACTACACCAAGGGTTACAAGTTCTCCACCTACGCGACGTGGTGGATCCGGCAGGCGATCACCCGCGCGATGGCCGACCAGGCGCGCACCATCCGCATCCCGGTGCACATGGTCGAGGTCATCAACAAGCTGGGTCGCATCCAGCGCGAGCTGCTGCAGGACCTGGGCCGCGAGCCCACGCCCGAAGAGCTCGCGAAGGAAATGGACATCACCCCGGAGAAGGTGCTGGAGATCCAGCAGTACGCCCGGGAGCCCATCTCGCTGGACCAGACGATCGGCGACGAGGGCGACAGCCAGCTCGGCGACTTCATCGAAGACTCCGAGGCGGTCGTCGCGGTCGACGCCGTGTCGTTCACGCTGCTGCAGGACCAGCTGCAGTCGGTGCTGGCGACGCTGTCCGAGCGGGAGGCAGGTGTGGTCCGGCTGCGCTTCGGCCTCACCGACGGCCAGCCGCGCACGCTGGACGAGATCGGCCAGGTCTACGGGGTGACGCGGGAGCGCATCCGGCAGATCGAGTCGAAGACGATGTCGAAGCTGCGCCACCCGTCCCGCTCCCAGGTGCTGCGCGACTACCTGGACTGAGCCTCTGGACGCAGCAGAAGGCCGGTGCCCCGTCGGGGCACCGGCCTTCTTCGTGCGGGGGGCGGGTCAGGAAGTGCGGAGGCGGTCGCCGAGGTGTTCGGCGAAGGCGTTGCCCAGCAGCCGGGTGCGCCCGGCGAAGCCCCAGGTGCGGTAGCGCAGCGTCCGTCCGTCGGTCGTGCGCAGCACCACGACGGTGCGGCGGAAGCGGTGCAGCACCTGGCCGCTCTCAACGGAGTCGTAGCGGTGCGCGGCGACGGGCTCGGGCCGCGCGCCCGGCTCCGCGGGCCGCGTGCGGTCGCGGCGGCGCAGGCGCTGCAGCCAGCGGGGCGGGTTCCGGTGGAAGTGGCCGAAGGTGACGATCGTGAACACCACCGCGAGGACTTCGGCGAGCACGCGCAGCACCGCGTACAGCACGAGCCCGAGCAGGATCAGCAGCATCGGTGCGGCGATGATCGCGACGACCAGCCGCGCGGTGGGGTTCTGTTCGATGGTGTCCTTGAACGGTGCCATCGCCACCGCCAGCACCCAGGTGATCACGACGACCCAGATCATCGAACGCTTGTGGTCCGCCCACTCGCGCCGCTGCCTGCGCAGCGCCCAGCCCTGCTGGTCGAAGTTCACGACGACCCGGCCACCGGGGCGAGCGGACACGTGGGACACGGCGGACACGCCGACCTGTTCAGTGATCACGGGCGGAGATTATCGAGACGATCGCGTTCTTCGCGGGGCTTTGACGGATCCCGCTGGCGGACTTCGGGGCGAAGCCCGTCGCGTTCGGCCGACGCGGGCGACGAGAGCGCCGCGGCGCCGACTCGGGGCGGTCGGTGCGGCCTCCCCGACCGAACGGCGCCGGGCCGGACACCTGCGGGCAGCTGAGGGCGCCGTCGACTCGCGGCCGGACCTGACGATCACCTTCGCTTGGGTAGCGAGCGACCGACGGGCTTCCGGATCGAACGCGCTCGGCCCGCACACCGCGATGCGCTTCCCGGCGAGCCCCGCGGACGCAACGCTGCGTCCGGCCTCGCGTACCTTGAGTGCCGGTGCCGTCGCGGAGACCGGCTCGGGGCGGTTCGCGATCTCGAATTTTCCCCGCATTCAGAAGTGATTCATCGCACAGTAATTCCGGGGAATTTCGCGCATCCGGGCAGCCGCCGCCGTTCGCTTGCAGCAGAACGCGAGAGACCCCAGGCGTGGAACATGCACCCCGGGTACGCATGAAACACCGGTCGGCGCAATTCGAGACCGTCTATTTTGCCTGGTCAGGCGATCGAGAAACAGTTGTGTGCACGGATTACCACGCTCCGCTACCGACGCTGCGGCAAGCGGGTACTTCGACGTGACGACGGTCGCCACTCGGCGCGGGAACACTGACGTACGGCTGTGCGTCTGCAAGAGTGGGGTAAGCGAGCACCGGCCCCGCCGCCAGTGGGCCACCGGTGGTCGCAGCAGGATCGAGGGCGTCGGGGACAACCCGGCGCCGGGACGGAGGGAGATCACGATGCCTGGAACGCTCACCCGCCCCGAGCTGACCGCCGCCGACCGCTGCGACCGCTGCGGGGCCGCTGCGAAGCTTCGCGCCGTACTGCCATCCGGCGGGGAGCTGCTGTTCTGCGGGCACCACGGCCGGGAGTTCGAGCCCCGCTTGCGGGAGATGGAAGCCGAACTCCAGCAGGACGAGCAGTAACGACACCCGACCCGAAGGCCCCCGGAGAACGCGGTTCTCCGGGGGCCTTCGGCGTGTCCGGCCGGGGTCAGGCCAGTTCGGCGAGCGCCCCCAGCAGCCGCCGGACGTCGCCGGCCTCGGTGTAGTGGCACAACGCGGCGCGCACCGCGCCCTCCTTGCCGAGACCGAGCGCGTCCACCGCCTCCCACGCGTACGCGTGGCCGAACGACACGTTGACCCCTCGCTCCCCCAGGAATTCGGCCACCGCCTGCGGTGACCGACCGGGCACCGAGAACAGCGCGATCGGCGTGCACTTCCCGCTCGGCGCTCCGATGCGGCGCACGTGCGGGAGCTCGGCCAAGCCGCCGAACAGCGTCGACGCCAGCTCCTCCTCGTGCGCGACCACCGCGCGACGGCTCGTGCCGAGGCGCTCCCGCCGGTCACCGGTGGCCGCCGGGTCGAGGTCGGCGAGGTGCTCCACGGCCGCCGTCACACCCGCGAGCGCTTCGAACGATGCCGTGCCCAGCTCGAATCGAGCGGGGATCTCGTCCGGTGCCGGGAGCAGCTTGTCCGGGTTCAGCATCTCCAGCGACCACGGGTCGGCCGCCACGACCGCCGCGAGGTGCGGACCGGCCCACTTGTAGGCGCTGGTCGCGTAGAAGTCCGCGCCCAGCTCCGCGACCCGGACCTCCGCGTGCGGGCAGTGCTGCACGCCGTCCACGTAGCTGATCGCCCCCGCCTCGCGGGCCCGCCGGGTGATCGCGGCGACGTCCGGGATGCTGCCGAGCAGGTTCGACGCCGCGGTCACCGCCACCAGCCTGGTGCGCTCGCCGATGAGCTCGACGACCCGCTCGGCGGGCAGCTCCCCCGTCGCCGGGTCGAACTCGGCGAACCGCACGGTCGCGCCCGCCCGCTGGGCGTGCTGCACCCAGGGCCGCACGTTCGAGTCGTGGTCGAGCTTGGTCACCACCACCTCGTCGCCCGGCTGCCACCCGGCGGCGAGCACGCCCGCGAACCGGTAGGTCAACGCCGTCATGCTGGGGCCGAAGACCACGCACTCCGGAGCGGGAGCCCCGGTGAGGTCGGCGACCGCCGAACGGGCCTCGGCCACGACCGCGCCCGCGCGCTCGCTGGACTCGAAGGTGCCGCCCACGTTCGACACCCCGCGGCGCAGCACGTCCGAGACGGCGTCGATGACCGCCTGCGGCACCTGGGTGCCGCCGGCGGCGTCCAGCCAGGACCGCCCGTCGGACAGCGCCGGGTACTGCGCCCGAACCTTCTCCACATCAAATGCCATGAGGAGCAGGGTAAGGACGGGCGGTCACGCCGAGGTCGCGTCCGGTCACCCGCCGCAGCGGGTGATCACCAGGAGCGCAGCGTGGCGATGCGCTCCTCGAGCTGCTCGGCCGTGGCCATCGCGGTGGGCGGGCCGCCGCAGATCCGCCGCAGCTCGTTGTGGATCGCGCCGTGGGGCTTGCGGGTGCGGTGGTGCTGCAGCGAGACGAGCGTGTTGAGCTCCTTGCGCAGCCCCTTCAGCCGCTCCTGCACGCTCTGCGGGCGGCGGGCCTGCTCGGCCTGCTCAGCGCGTTCGGCGGCCTTCTGCGCCTTGTCCGCGGCCTCCCGCTTCCCGACGCCCTCCAGCTGCTGCTCCTGGCGCTGCCGCAGCAGCGCGCGCACCTGGTCGGGTTCGAGCAGACCGGGCAGGCCGAGGTAGTCCTGCTCGTCCTCGCTGGTGCCGAAGGCCGCCGTGCCGAACGACGAGCCGTCGTAGATCACCTGGTCGAGTTCGGCGTCGGCGCCGAGGGAGGTGAACGCCTTCTCCTCCTCGCCCGGCTCGTCCTTCGTGCGGTTGGCGTCGGCGAGCAGCTCGTCGTCCCAGCCGTCCTTCTCCCGGTGCGGCTTGCCGAGCACGTGGTCGCGCTCGGCCTCGAGCTGGCTGGCCAGCTCCAGCAGCACCGGAACGCTGGGCAGGAAGATGCTCGCCGTCTCCCCCGGGCGCCGGGCCCGCACGAAGCGGCCGACGGCCTGGGCGAAGAACAACGGGGTGGACGCGCTGGTGGCGTAGACGCCGACGGCCAGCCGCGGCACGTCGACGCCCTCGCTGACCATCCGGACCGCGATCATCCACTGGTCGTCGGAGTCGGCGAACTCGGCGATCCGCCCGGACGCCTTCGGGTCGTCGGAGAGGACCACCACCGGCGCCGTGCCGGTCATCCGCTCCAGCGTCTTCGCGTACGCCTTCGCGGTGACGTGGTCGGAGGCGATCACCAGCCCGCCCGCGTCCGGGACTCCGCCGTTGCGCAACTGCTGGAGCCGGGTGTGCGCGGCTTGCAGGACCGACGGGATCCACTCGCCCGCAGGGTCGAGCGCGGTGCGCCAGGCGCGCGCGGTCTGCTCCGCGGTCAGCGGCTCGCCGAGGCGCGCGGAGAACTCGTCGCCCGCGTTGGTGCGCCACCGCGTCTCCCCCGAGTACGCCAGGAAGATCACCGGGCGCACCACGCCGTCGCGCAGCGCGTCGGAGTAGCCGTAGGAGCTGTCGGCCTTGCTGCGCATCGAGCCGTCGCCGTCCGGCTCGTAGTTCACGAACGGGATGGGCGTGTCGTCGCTGCGGAACGGGGTACCGGTCAGCGCCAGGCGCCGGATCGCGGGGGTGAACGCCTCCCGCACCGCGTCGCCCCAGGACTTCGCGTCACCGGCGTGGTGCACCTCGTCCATGATCACCAGCGTTTTGCGCCGCTCGGTGCGGACCCGGTGCAACGTCGGGTGCGCCGCGATCTGCGCGTAGGTGACGACCACGCCGCGGTAGTCGCTGGAGGTCATCCCGTCGGCGTTGCGGAACTCGGGGTCCAGCGGGATCCCGGCGCCGTTGGCCGCCGCGGCCCACTGGTACTTGAGGTGTTCGGTGGGCGCCACGACCGTCACCTGCTCGACCGTCCGATCGGCGAGCAGTTCGGCCGCGATCCGCAGGCCGAACGTCGTCTTGCCCGCGCCGGGCGTCGCGACCGCGGTGAAGTCCTGCGGGCTGCTGGAGAGGTACTTGGCCAGCGCTCTGCGCTGCCACGCGCGCAGCGGTCGCTGAGCGGCCTGCGCCGGGTCGCTGAGCACAGATCGGACGGGATGGTCGAGTTGTGTCTCGGACACGCTTGCTCGCCGCTCCTTCCTAAGCCTTCCCCCTCGCGATTCGCGCGGCACGGACCAACGGATCACGGCCTGGCGCGAGCGGCCCCGCGGCCCGGGTGGAACCGGTCCACCCCTCCCACCACGCGACATCGCGCCGAGCGGGAGATCCGCCGAGGGCGACCCGCAGCCTACCGTCCCGCCCTCCGTGACCGGGCGCACCGACCCGCCAGCCGGATTGAGATCGCACTGACACTCCCGGTTCGCCGGGTCCACGCCCATTCGTGGTCGGCATGAAGCATCCTTGTAGCGCGATGGGTTCCTCAGGTCCGACCGATGACAGCCAGCGGCCCGGCCGGCACGGCCGACGGTCGGCACCCTCCGATGCCCGGGAACCGGAGGAGATCACCTCGTCCGAGGACGTCGCCACGAACGATCGACTCGAGCAGCCCCCTCGGCGCGACGAGCCGGACACCACGGTGATCGAACGCGCGGCTCCCGCGAAGCGCGGGCCGCTGCGGCTGGTGTGGCGGACGATCTACAAGGCTTGGTGGGACAACATCTTCTCGGAGTCGGCGGCGGCCGCCTTCTGGCAGACGCTGTCGATGCCGCCGCTGCTGCTGGGCCTGCTGGGCAGCCTGGGGTTCCTCGGCGACTGGTTCGGCCCGGTGATCGTCGAGGCCGTGCACGGCAAGATCCTGTCCGGGGCTCGAACCGTGTTCAGCGCCAACGTCGTGGACCAGATCATCGAGCCGACGGTGCAGGACATCCTCACCCGCGGGCGCACCGAGATCGTCTCGGTGGGCTTCCTGCTGTCGCTGTGGGCGGGCTCCTCGGCACTGGCCTCGCTGGTGGACTCGATCACGATGGCCTACGACCAGTACACGGTCCGGCACAGCGTCTGGCAGCGGATCTTCGCGCTGCTGCTGTACTTGGTCGGACTGCTGCTGGCGGTGGTCGGACTCCCCGTGATCGCGCTCGGCCCGGAGTGGTTGCCGACGGTGTTCCCGCCACCGATGCAGGACGACGTGGCGTGGCTGATCCAGGTGTTCTACTTCCCCGCCACGGGACTGCTGCTGGTGCTCGCGCTGGCGACGCTCTACAAGGTGGCGCTGCCGCGGAAGCTGCCGTGGCACCGCGGCGTCCCCGGCGCGCTGCTGGCGATGGTCGTGTTCCTGTGCTCCAGCGTGGGCCTGCGCCTGTACATCACCTGGGTGACCGGTACCGGCTACACCTACGGCGCGCTCGCCACGCCGATCGCGTTCCTGCTGTTCGCGTTCTTCATCGGGCTGGCGATCATCATCGGAGCCCAGTTCAACAACGCTCTGCAGGAGCTGTGGCCGGCGAAGATGACCCGCAAGGAACGCCGGAAGTGGCGCAGGCTCGAGATGCGGCGGGCCGAGCAGCGGCTGCGCACCGAGGAGGGCTACCGCGCGTGGCGCGGCGAGGACGAGCGCCCGAGCATCGGCGTCAAGCTGCCGCGGCCCGCGGTGCCGAGCGCGCCGGCGCAGGAAGAACCGGCCCCCAGGCGCGCTGAAGGCGTCGAGGGGTGATCACGCCGGCGCGCACCGCGCGGGCGCGGTGGCGCCGTCGCGAAGCAGCCGTACCGGGTCAGTCGTCGTCGCCACCACCGGGCGGCAGGCCCTCGAAGACCTTCTTGCAGTCCGGGCACACCGGCGAACCGGGCTTCGCCGATTTCGTCACCGGGAACACCTCGCCGCACAGCGCCACCACGTACGTGCCCATGACCGCGCTCTCGGCGATCTTGTCCTTCTGCACATAGTGGAAGACCTCGGGGCGGTCGTCCTGGGTCTGATCCGTGGTCTCCGGCCGGACATCGGTTTCCGGAAGCGTCATCGTGCTCATCGCTCCATGATGCCGCACTGCGCGCCGTGCACGCCGCTCACCTCGACCACCGGCCGGATCGGCCCACGCGCAGCGGAGGACCCGGTCAGGAGTCCTCGATCACCCGGTGGGCGCCCGATTCCAGCGCGCGGTCGGAGTGCTGGTAGCGGTTGACCTGTTCGGTCTTGCGCGGCGGGCGGTCGTTGGCGATGAGCACCGCCATCCACGGCAGCGGGATCGAGATCGCCACGATGATCAACGCGAGCCACCAGATCTGGTAGCAGGCCGCACCGGCGATCAAGCACGGGATGCGCAGCGACATCATGATCGCGTACTTGCGGCGCCGCTCCGCCTGCTGATCGTCGTAGGACGGCTGCGCCTCGGTGATCAGCACCGGGGTGTCGTCGCCGTGCTGTGTACTGCTCACGACACCACCTCCACGTCTCCATCGTCCCACTCCGGCATTTCCCTGGACACCCTGGGAGCCCGGTGACCGTCACCGCATTCGGGGCGGGATTCAACGCGGACTTCACACGGCGGCGACGGGGCCGTCCCCCGCCACCGGTAGGTTCGCGGAGCGGGTGAAGCCATCGGCTAGGCGGGGAGGCACGACATGTTCTACATGCTGACCAAGCGGATCGTCGGTTCGGCGGCGCGAGCCGTCTACCGGCCGAAGGTCGTCGGCGCGGAGCAGGTGCCCACCGACGGGCCCGTCATCTTCGCCGTGAACCACCTGTCGGTGGCCGACAGCTTCATCGTGCCCCTCGTGGTCCCGCGGCCGGTCGCGTTCCTCGCCAAGGCCGAGTACTTCCAGGGCCGCGGGTTCAAGGGCGGGCTCACCCGGACCGTGTTCACCTCCCTCGGCGCGATCCCGGTGCAGCGCGGCCGGGGCCGAGCGGCCAAGGAGGCGCTCGGCGCCGCCGAGCAAGTCCTCGCCGACGGCGGCGCGTTCGGCATCCACCCCGAAGGCACCCGCTCGCCCGACGGACGGCTCTACCGCGGTCGCACCGGCGTGGCCCGGCTGGCGCTCAGCGGGAAGGCGAAGGTGGTGCCGGTCGCGCTCAGCGGCACGGACCGGCTGCTGCCCATCGGGGCGAAGGTCCCGCGGCTCGCCCGGGTCACCGTCCGGTTCGGTGCGGCGCTGGACTTCGAGCGCTACCACGGCATGGAGGGCTCGCTGCCGGTGCTGCGCTCGATCACCGACGAGATCATGTACGCCATCTCGGAGCTGTCCGAGCAGGAGTACGTGGACCGCTACCAGTCGCCGTCGTCCGCGGCGGCCTGACCGGCCCCACCCGCGCCGGGCCGCATCACTTCTGCTTCGCGGCGGCCTTCTGCTGCTTCTTCCACGCGCGGACCTCTTCCAGGGTGTCCTGGTCGAGCACGTCGGCGATGGAGCGGCGGGCGTCCGGATCGCCGTAGGCGCCCGCGGCCTCCCGCCAGCCCTCCGGCGTCACCTGCCACTGCTTGCCCAGCAGCGCCAGGAAGATCCGCGCCTTCTGATCGCCGTACCCGGGCAGCGCCTTGAGCCGGGCGAGCACGCGGGCGCCGTCGGGCTCGCCCTCGGTCCAGATCCGTTCCGGATCGCCCTCGTAGGTCTCCACCAGGTAGGCGCACAGCGCCTGGACCCGCTTGGCCATCGAACCGGGGAACCGGTGGATCGCCGGCGGGGTGGCGCACACCGCGGCGAACTCCTCGGGGTCCATCGCCGCGATCCGGTGCGCGTCGAGCGCGCCGATCCGCTCGACCAGGACCTTCGGCCCGGAGAACGCCTTCTCCATCGGGATCTGCTGGTCCAGGAGCATCCCCAGCAGCAGCGCCAGCGGATCCTCCGAGAGCAGCGCGTCGGCTTCGGCGTTCTGGGTCAGGTGCAGCGTCCGGCTCATGCCCGCAGGATCTCACGCGGCGCGGCGCACGTCCCTGCGCAGGCCGTTCGGGCCCTCGGCCGCAGCGGCCGTCAGGGGCGCGTGTGAGGATCGACCTCGTGATTCCGGATCTTTCAGCTGATCGTCTTGACCGTCTTCGCGCCGCGTTCCAGGAGGTCGGCTACGACGCCGACGGCGTGGTGGAGCTGCTCGGGCCGCTGGCCCACGCAGCGCTGGGGCGCGGCGAGCCCGAACCGGCGCTGCGGGCGACCGCGGACGGCGGCCCGCTGGGCACGCTCGTGCGGCTGTTCCTGCTCGGCGAAGCCGAACCCGCCGCGGACGTGGCGGCGGCGCTGCGCCCGCTGCCGATCGACGAGGCCGTGGCGGGCGGGGTGCTGGCCGCCGACGGCGACTCGCTGCGCGCTGCCGTGGACATCCGCCCGCACAGCGCCGGGCCGGACTCGTGGTGGGTCGTCTCCGACCTCGACGCCGACCTGCGCCCGGACGGCTGGGCCACCGGCGTCGACCACGTGCTCGGCGTCGGGCACGCCTCGATGAGCCTGGTGCGGGCGACCTCCCGCAGGCAGGTCGGCTCGGTGCTCGACGTGGGCACCGGCTGCGGGGTGCAGGCGCTGCACGCGAGCACGCACGCCCAGCGCATCACCGCGACCGACGTGTCCACGCGGGCGCTGGCGCTGGCCGCCGCGACGTTCCGGCTCAACCGCATCGACGTCGAACTCGCCGAAGGCGAGTGGTTCGAACCGGTGCGTGGCCGCCGGTTCGACCAGGTGGTGTGCAACCCGCCGTTCGTCGTCGGCCCACCGCGGACCGACTACGTGTACCGCGACTCCGGCCTGGCCGGGGACGACGCGAGCGCGCTGGTGGTGCGGCAGCTGCCGTCGTTCCTCAATGAGGGCGGCACCGGGCAGCTGCTGGCGTCCTGGCTGCACCGCAAGGGCGAGGACTGGGAGGACCGGGTGTCGCGGTGGCTGCCGCCGGGCGGGGTCGACGCGTGGTTCGTGCAGCGCGACGTGGCCGATCCGGCGCTGTACGTGGGGACCTGGCTGCGCGACGCCGGTTTCGACCCGCGCTCCCCCGCCGGGCGCCGCAAGGCGGCGGAGTGGCTGGACTGGTTCGCCGCCAACGACGTCGACGGCGTCGGGTTCGGATTCGTCACGTTGCGCCGCACCGACGCCGAGCGCGGCGAGGTCGTGTGCGAGGACCTGCGGCAGGCGTTCGACGACCCGCTGGGCCCGGAGAGCGACGCCTGGCTGGGCCGCGTGGACTGGTTGCGCGAGCACGGCTCCGCCGACGGCCTGCTGGGCGCGCGGCTCGTGACGGCGCCCTCGACGGTGCTGGAAGAGGTCGCGACGCACGGCGAGGAGGGCTGGGAGCGGTTCGTGCACCGGCTGCACCGGACCGACGGCCCCGGGTGGCAGCACGAGATCGACGAGCTCGGGACGCGGCTGCTCGCGGGGTGCCAGGGAGCGATGCCGGTCCGAGATCTGGTGGAACTGCTCGCGCTCGGTTCCGGGGAGGACGCCGAGGAGCTTTCCCGCGCGGCGGTGCCGATGCTTCGGGAACTCGTGCGGCACGGAATGGTGATCCCGGCGGAATGGGCGGATGAGGAGTAATGCGCGCGGTGGTCAGCCGGGTCACCGAGGCCTCGGTGCGGGTGGGCGGTGAGACGGTCGGCAAGATCGAAGAACCCGGCCTGCTGGTGCTATTGGGCGTGACCCATTCCGACGGCTCCGAACAGGCCGGGAGAATGGCGCGCAAACTGCACGAGATACGGGCGCTGCGCGACGAGGAGTCCTGCGCCACCACCGGAGCCCCGCTGCTTGTGGTGAGCCAGTTCACGCTCTACGGCGCCACCCGCAAGGGGCGGCGCCCGTCCTGGACCGAGGCGGCCCGGCCTGAGCAGGCCGAACCTCTGGTGGCGGAGGTCGCGCGGCTGCTGCGGGAGCGGGGCGCTCAGGTGGCCACGGGGAGCTTCGGGGCGATGATGGAAGTGGCGAGCGTCAACGACGGCCCATTCACGTTGTTGATCGACGTGTGAATGTAACGCCTGTTCTCAGCTGATCCTCAGACTTCGCGGAGCAACGGATGTGACCGCCGCGACGTCTCTTGGTCGAGCAGTTCGGGAACGAATTCGAGGTCGTGTTCGTTTTCCAGGTATCAAAGCTTCGACAGCCAGGTCTACGAGCCGCCGCCACATCCGATGTGACCCGGCTCAGCGGTGAGTCGAGCGGAGTCCGAACAGAACGTCGTTCTGCTTCGGCACCGCTCGCCCGCCGGGAACACGACTCCGAACCCGACAGCGCACGACACCAGACAGCACAACCGTCACATCCGGACGGCGTGGCATTCGGCCCGCAACACCGAGCGTACGCGTCCTCCACAGCGCCAGGCCGCGCCGTGAGAACGCCCCGCAAGCCAGCCCGTCAGGGAGGGAGCTCAATGACCGTCCCGCAGACCAACACCATGACCGCCGCCACCGACGCCGACCTCGACAACCAGGGCCCCTCGGCCGACCTCGTCCGGGTCTACCTCAACGGCATCGGGCGCACCGCGCTGCTGACCGCGCAGGAAGAGGTCGACCTCGCCAAGCGCATCGAGGCCGGTGTCTTCGCGAAGCACATGCTGGAGACGGACGGCAAGATCTCGCCCGAGCGGCGCAGTGACCTGCGGTCGGTGGTGCGCGACGGCCGGGTGGCCAAGAACCACCTGATGGAGGCCAACCTGCGGCTGGTGGTGAGCCTCGCCAAGCGCTACACGGGGCGCGGCATGCCGCTGCTGGACTTGATCCAGGAGGGCAACCTCGGTCTGATCCGCGCGGTGGAGAAGTTCGACTACACCAAGGGCTTCAAGTTCTCCACGTACGCGACCTGGTGGATCCGCCAGGCCATCACCCGCGGCATGGCCGACCAGTCCCGCACCATCCGGCTGCCCGTCCACCTGGTCGAGCAGGTGAACAAGCTGGCCCGGATCAAGCGCGACCTGCACCAGAAGCTGGGCCGCGAGGCGACCGACGAGGAACTGGCCGAGGAGAGCGGGCTCACCGCGACGAAGGTCTCCGACCTGCTCGACCACTCCCGCGACCCGGTGAGCCTGGACATGCCGGTGGGTGCCGAGGAGGACGCCCCGCTGGGCGACTTCATCGAGGACGCCGAGTCGGCCGACGCGGAGAACGCCGTGATCTCCGGCTTCCTGCAGGACGACCTGCGCCGGGTGCTGGGCACCTTGGAGGAGCGGGAGCAGTCGGTGATCCGGATGCGCTACGGGCTCGACGACGGCCAGCCGCGCACGCTCGACCAGATCGGCAAGGCCTTCGGGCTGTCCCGGGAGCGGGTCCGCCAGATCGAGCGGGAGGTCATGTCGAAGCTGCGCCAGGGCGACCGGGCCGACCGGCTGCGCGCCTACGCCAGCTGACGCCCCTCGCGACAGGAACGTTCGCGTCCGGCCGGTGACTCGGCCGGACGCTCCCCAGGGGAGGTCGGACTCGCCCGATGAGGCAGGTCCGGCCTCTCGCCCGTTCGGGGTCGGTTGCTCAACCGGCGCGGAACTTCTCCCGCCAGCGGTCGATCTCCTCGTCCGTCACCCCGTGGGCCCGCAACCAGCCCGCGGCGTGCTCGTCGTGCTCGGCGAAGCTCTCCAGCACGCCCTCGATGGCCTCCACCGGCGTGGAGATCAGCTCGCGCACGTCCTCCTCGCTGACGCCCGGCGGCAACGCCGGTGCCATTTCCAACCGCTGCAGCACCCGGAACATGTTGCGGTCCGTCCGCACGTAGTCCGCGATGATCGCGTCGGAGCGCACGCCCGCCACGCTGAGCAGCATCGCCGAGACCACTCCGGTGCGGTCCTTGCCCGCCGCGCAGTGCACCAGCACCGGCCCGTCCGCCTCCAGCGCGAGCCGGAACACCCGCACCAGCTTCGCCGCCGCGTCCCGCAGCGCGAGCTGGTACAGCACCGGCAGCGGGTGGGTCACCTCCGTCGAGTGGATGCCCGCGAGCAGTTCGATCTGGTGCACCTCCGCCACATCCGCCAGCGGGTGCGGCGTGCCGTTGAGCTCCGACGCGTCGCGCAGGTCCAGCACCAGCCGCGGCGGCCAGGTGATGCCCTCCGGCTCCCGGTCTCCGGGCTGCGGGGCGTCGCTGCGCAGCACGATCCCCGCACGGGTCGTCCCCTCCCCGGCGGGCATGCCACCGAGATCGCGCAGGTTGACCAGCCCGGCCAGGGCCTCGGACGTCGGATCCGTCGTGGACAAGGGCGTCTCCCATCGGGTCGGCTTCGACCGACAGCGTCGCAGGTGCGCACGGTCACCAACAGACCTGATCCCCGGCGCCGTCCGGTGCGTTAACGTCACGGCATTCCCCGAACGCGCAAAGGAGCGGCGTCGTGACCACCACGTTCGACTACACCGAGGTGCTTCCGCTCGGTCCGGACGACACCGACTACCGGTTGCTCACCACCGAGGGCATCCGCACCGTGGAGGCGGCCGGGCGGCGTTTCCTCGAAGTGGAGCCGAGTGCCCTGACCGCGCTGGCCAGTGCGGCCATCAAGGACATCCAGCACTTGCTGCGGTCCTCGCACCTGGCGCAGTTGCGCGCCATCATCGACGACCCCGAGGCCAGTTCCAACGACCGGTTCGTGGCCACCGACCTGCTGCGCAACGCGTGCGTGTCGGCCGGCGGGGTGCTGCCGATGTGCCAGGACACCGGCACGGCCATCGTCATCGGGAAGCGGACCGAGACGGTGCTCACCGGCGGTGAGGACGAGCAGCGGCTGGCCAGGGGCGTGTTCGACGCCTACCAGGACCTCAACCTGCGTTACTCGCAGATGGCTCCGCTCAACTTCTGGGAGGAGCGCAACACCGGCAGCAACCTGCCCGCGCAGATCGAGCTGTTCTCGAAGGCGGGCACCGACCCGTTCTACGAGTTCCTGTTCATGGCCAAGGGCGGCGGCAGTGCGAACAAGACGTTCCTGTACCAGGAGACGAAGGCGCTGCTGAACCCGACCCGGCTGGCCAAGTTCCTGGAGGAGAAGCTGCGGTCGCTGGGCACGGCGGCCTGCCCGCCGTACCACCTGGCGATCGTCGTCGGCGGCACCTCGGCCGAGCACAACCTCAAGGTCGCCAAGCTCGCCTCCGCCCGCTACCTCGACGAACTCCCGCGGGAGGGCTCGGCGTCCGGGCACGCGCTGCGGGACGTGGAGCTGGAGGCGCAGGTCCTGGAGATGACCCGGCAGTTCGGCATCGGCGCGCAGTTCGGCGGCAAGTACTTCTGCCACGACGTGCGGGTGATCCGGCTGCCCCGGCACGGGGCGTCGCTTCCGGTGGGCGTCGCGGTGTCCTGCTCCGCCGACCGCCAGGCCAAAGCGAAGATCACCCCGGAGGGTGTGTTCCTGGAACAGCTCGAACGGGACCCCGCGAAGTACCTGCCGGAGGTCGGCGACGACCAGCTCTCCGAAGACGTGGTGCGCATCGACCTGAACCGGCCGATGGCGGAGATCCGCGAGGAGCTCACGAAGCTGCCGGTCAAGACGCGGGTGTCGCTGACCGGTCCGCTGGTGGTGGCCCGGGACATCGCGCACGCCAAGATCGCGGAACGGCTCGACGCGGGCGAGCCGATGCCGCAGTACCTGCGGGACCACCCGGTGTACTACGCGGGCCCGGCCAAGACGCCCGAGGGATACGCGTCCGGTTCGTTCGGCCCGACCACGGCCGGGCGGATGGACTCCTACGTGGAGCAGTTCCAGGCGGCGGGCGGCTCGTTGGTGATGCTGGCGAAGGGCAACCGGTCGACCAAGGTCGCCGAGTCCTGCAAGGACAACGGCGGGTTCTACCTCGGTTCCATCGGCGGTCCCGCGGCCCGGCTCGCGCAGGACTGCATCCGCAAGGTCGAGGTCCTGGAATACCCGGAGCTGGGCATGGAAGCGGTGTGGCGCATCGAGGTCGAGGACTTCCCGGCGTTCGTCGTCGTCGACGACAAGGGCAACGACTTCTTCGCCGACTCGACGAAGCCCACGTTGCAGATCTCCTTCGCCCGCTGAGCGAATCCCGCGTGCAGCGCATTCCGGCCCCGCACGCACGACGGCCGGTAGGTGTCGACGGTGCCCGCGATGTCGTCGCGGGCCACCGCCAGCGGCTTGCCGGTGTTCGCGGATTCCAGCCGTGCCAGC
>NZ_JBSFWJ010000033.1:0-67486 GCF_053592695.1 Saccharopolyspora sp. NPDC002578
CAGCGTTCTTCTCGCGAGGACAGCTTTTTCCCTCGTGGCGGAGCCACTTGGGAAAAAGATCCCGCAGCGAGAAGAACGCTGAGGTTCCGCCACCCAACCCCTACGCAGGCCGATGCGCGGGACACCCCGGAGGCGGCTCGAAGTAGCGACCGGCGAGGCGTTGGCTGCGGGCGTCGAGCACCATCCAGGTTCCCAGCACCAGCTGCCGGAGGCTGCGCTCGACGTCCTCCCACCGGTCGCGCACGCGCAGGAAGCCGAGCACCGCCGCGGTCGCCCGCTCCGGCGCTCCCCTGCGCACCAGCAGGCACGGCCCGCGCGAGGGCAGCGACCGGGTGTGGCGCACGCTGGAGTCGAGCCGGAACCGGCGCAGCACCTCCCCCGCCACCGCGCGCATCACCAGCGGCGACAACCGCCACGCCGGGCAGGGCCGGTTCGCGGCGATGCCGAACGGGATGTGCGGCACGTCCTTGGCGGAGAGCTCCGCCCAGCGGGACGGGTCGAACACCTCCGGGTCCTGGTGGCCGCTCGCGTGGTACTCGGGATAGCTGAAGCACAGCACCGATCCGCGCGGCAGCGTGGTGCGCTCGTCCACGTCGATGTCGCCGGTGGTGATGCGGTGTGCGATCCCGAACAGCGGGAACACCCGCAGCGTCTCGTCGAGGACGTGGGAGAAGTAGCGCTCGTCGGACGGGTTAGCCGCGAGCCGGCGCTGCACGTCGTGGTGCTGGGCGAGCACCAGCAGCAGGTGCGCCATCGCTTCCGAGAGCTGCACGACCGAGGTGTTGAAGAACGTGCCCTGCAGGTAGTGCACCTGCTCGGTGGTGTCCAGAGTGGACGGCAGCTCGTGCACCACGTCCCCGGCTTCGACACGGGCCCGCAGGTAGCGGGTGAGCCGGGCGCGGCGTCCGGGGTGGCGCAGGCCGGTGCACTTGAGCGCGTCGACGACGTCGGTGGCGTTGCCGACGATGAGGTCCCGCGCGGGCCGCGGGCAGGGTTCGCCGAAGACGAGCTCGTAGTTGAACTCGGCCCAGATCGGCATCATCAGATCCCGCAGCCGCACGGCGGTCACGTCCCGCCGGACCTGCTCGTCGAGCACCGCCGCCGCGCACCGGGCGGCGGTCGCCGCCAGCGATGCGCTGCTCCCGGCGAGGAAGCGCTGGGTGGTGCGGGCGACGTCGTCGTAGCGCGGGCCCGCCTCGAGGTGCTCCTGGTGCACTTCGGGGCCGGGCGAGAGCCAGTACCAGAACAGGTCGGAGAGCCCGGCGCCTTCGCTGCGCCCGCCCGCGTTGGGGTGCGAGTAGATCTCGCGGAACTTCTCGGGCCCGAACCGCTCGTCGGGCAGGGTGATCGCGTTGTCGCCGTTGACGAGTTCGAAGACCTTGCCGCGCAGCGCCACCACGCGCCGCGGCAACCAGCGCGGCGCGGTCAGCACCGCGGCCGCGGCCAGCACGGGGATCACCTTCACCAGCCACCTCCGAAACCCCGGCGCACCACCAGGTCGCGGGTCAGGTCGCCGCAGCGGCGCCCGCCGCACAGCGCCAGCGCCTGGTCGAACTCGTCGCGCAGCCGCTCCAGCACGTCTCGCACGCCCTTCTCCCCGTCGGCGGCGAGCCCCCACACCACGGGCCTGCCGACGCCGACGGCGGTGGCGCCGAGGGCGAGCGCCACGGCCACGTCGGTGCCGCGGCGCACCCCGCCGTCCAGCAGCAGCGGGATCGCGCCGCCGACGGCGTTCGTGATGTGCGGCAGCACCTCGATGGGCGCGGGCGTCGCGTCCAGCTGCCGCCCGCCGTGGTTGGACACGATGATCCCGTCCACGCCGAGACCGACCGCGAGGTGCGCGTCGTCGGGATGCAGGATTCCCTTGAGCAGCACCGGCAACCGGGTCATGGCCCGCAGCGATTCCACGTGCCGCCAGGAGATCTCCGGGGACATCTCGATGTCGCGGGTGCCTTCGGCAGGGCCGCCGGGCAGGCCGCGCATGTTCTCCGCCGCGTACCCGTCGGGCAGGTCGTGGAACCCGTTGCGCCGGTCCCGCTCGTGCCGGCCGAACACCGGCGAGTCCACGGTCACCACCAGCGCCGAGCAGCCCGCGCGTTCGGCGCGTTCGACGAGCGCGGCGGTGACCTGCTGATCGGGTTGCAGGTAGAGCTGGAACCACACCGGCGCCTCGGCGCGCACCTGGTGGGCTGCCGCGACGACCTCGTCGATGGCGACCGTCGAGGCCATGCTGGAGATGAGCACGGTGCCCGCCGCGGCGGCGGCTCGGGCCGTGGCGAGTTCCCCCTCGGGGTGGGCGAGGCGGTGGAACGCGGTCGGCGCCACCATGATCGGCAGCGCGTCCGGCGCGCCGGGCAGGCGCACCGCCAGGTCCCGGTTCGCCCCGCCTCGCAGCACCCGGGGAAGCAGCGCCAGCCGCGCGAAGGAGTTCTCGTTGTCCGCCAGGGCGCGTTCGTCGCCCGCGCCGCCCGCGAAGTAGTCGTAGGCGACCGGGTCGAGCACTTCTTTCGCGCGGTCGTGCTGTTCGGCGAACCCGTTCATCACGCGCCCGCCGGAACCGTCAGCCTGCCGCGCAGGAACTCGCGCAGCGGCGCGCGGTGCACCTGCTCGCCGTCCCACTCGTTCTCGAGGTTCTCGGTGATGTGGTGCTCGGCGAGCAGTTCCCCGCCCCGGAAGTGGCGCACCACCGGGTGCAGGTACCGGCCGTCGAGCCCGGCGGTGTCCTGCTGGGACACCCGGCCGGCGGTGACGTCGAACGGGTTGATCCGGTCGTGGTCCTCGCCGTACTCCAAGGTGATCGTCAGGTACGACTCGACGTCGCCGAACGCACCGTCGCCCGCCGCGTCGTGCAGGTGGTCGACCGGGACCTCCTCGGCGTAGCGCGGGCCATCCGGTCCCAGCAGCACGGCGTCACCGAGGAAGCCGAACAGCTGCCACAGCGCGGAGGTGCGGTTGACCCGCTCGATCACGGCGTCGGTCACGGCTTCCGGTGTCGCGGCGAGCGGGCGCACCGGCCAGGCCACGCCGTGCTCGCGGTGCTCCAGGATGCGGTGCAGCGCGCGGACCCCGTAGCGGAATCCGTGGATGAATCCGTTCGTCGACTTCTTGAAGTCGAGCACCTGGGTGATCGTGCCCGCGAAGTGCAGTCCCGGCACGTTCGTCGATTCCCAAGAACTGTCCTGCGCCGGGAACCGGTCGTTGACGGTGAGTTCCGGGCGGCATTCCGGCGCGAACATCGACGCGTCGAACCGGAATCCGGTGGCTAGGATGACCCGGTCGTAGCGGATTTCCTTCACGACTTCGTCGACGCGTTCGAAGCTCACCCGCACGAGCAGGCCGTCGCCGTCCCGCCGGATGCTCAGAATGCGACCGTCCAGCACCGCGTTCTGCGATTTCAGCTGGTAGGTGTCCAGGAAGTTGTTGTTCACCGCGCGCAGGTGCCCGACGAAGTGCGTCTGCCAGGCCAGCTTCAGCGATCCCGACCCCGCCACGTGGATGACGGACGCGTTCTCGATGAGGTTGTCGGCGGTTTCGAAGGCCGAGTTGCCGCGGCCGATGATGAGCACCCGCTGCCCGGTGAAGTCCGCGGGGTCGACCGACACCTCGGTGTAGGGCTCGGCGAGCTCGACGCCCTCGATCTCGGGGACGTTCGGCCGGGTCACCCCGGTCGCGACGATCACCCGCTTCGCCCGGTAGGTGTTCCCGTGCTGGTCACGGGCCAGGAAGTCGTCCGGCTTGGTGATCTCGACGATGCGGGTGCCGAAGTGGACGACCAGTCCGTGGGCGGCGGCGAAGTCGGCCAGGTAGCGCACGTAGTCGTCGGCGGCGGGGAAGTAGCGCGGCGTGTACTCGGTGAACAGCGGCGCGTTCTCCTCCGACAGCAGCGAGTTCCAGTCGGTGCGCAGGTTCAGCTCGGGATCGTCCGTGCCGGTGTGCACCTTGTTGATGGAGATGAGCTGCCGGTGCCGCGGGTACTCGGTGAAGAACGTTCCGGGGGATTCCCCTGATTCTAAGATCGCATAATTGCGACCGGCGCGTTGCAGGAAATATCCCGCTTGCAAGCCGGCGGGACCGCCACCGATAACGAGATAATCAAGCGAGTAGTCTTCGGCCACGGGTTCGTTCGCCTCCGGACTGGGCGGGAAGTTTCTTACTTGAAGCTTAAAACACTACCCCGGAGTAGTTGTTGGTGATGCACATCACACGTGCACCATGTGGTTGAACCACTGTTTCGATGATAGAGATCCACGTGCCGGGACCGCTCGTTCGAAACCGATGAGCCATGCGCCCGAAAACGTTCGACTATTCGACGGAAAGCGGTAAAAATGGGAGCAGCGAATCCCGCAGGTGATCATCACCACGAAGATCGGGCACAACCTTTTCCGCAAGCACTGCTCGACGCGCTCGGCGCCGACCCGCTCACCCCCGCGTTCGAGCAGGACGGTCGCGTCCTCGTCCGCGGCGAACTGCTGGAGCTCGTCGGCCGGTGCACCGCGGGGCTGCGCGCCGCCGGGCTCGGCAACCGCAGCGGAGTCGCGATCGCCACCGCCGTCAGCGCCGAGGGCTTCGCCGCGCAGCTCGCCGCGCACGTGCTCGGCTGCCGCGTCGTCGTGCTGCGGCCCGGCCTCACCCCGCAGCAGCTCGCCCACATCCTCGACCAGGACATCGACGCCGTCGTCACCGACGACCCCACCACCCGGCTGCGCACCGCCGCGGGCGGGGCGACCGTGCTCACGATCGGCCCGGAACTGCTGCGCGACCAGGAAACACCCGTGGCGCGCGGCGAACTCGACGACCCGGCGATCATCACGTTCACCAGCGGCAGCACCGGAACACCGAAGGGGACGGTGTTCGACTACCGCGCCCTCACCCGGCACTGGTCCTGGCAGCTGCCGGAGTGGACCGACGAGACCGCGCGGCTCGCCGCGAACTACCGCCGCTTCCTGCTGTTCGGCACGCTCAGCAGCGCCGTGGTGCAGGAACACCTCGCGCTGTGCCTGAACTCCGGCGGCACCGCGGTGATCCCCACCGGCACGCCGGAATTCCCGGACGTGCTCGCGGAACTGTCGATCACGGCCTGCCTGCTCACCGTGGCTCGGCTGCACCAGATCCTCGACGACCTCTCCGAGCGCGACGTGGACCTGAGCGCGGCGCGGATGCTGCTGGTCGCCGGGTCACCGCTGGAACCGCACCGGCTCGCGCAGGCGCACGCGCGGATCGGCTCCGCGGTGCACCTGGGCTACGGGCAGACCGAACTCGGCATGATCAGCCTGCTCTCCGCCGACGACATCGCGGCCCACCCCGCGGCGGCGCACTCCGTCGGGCGCCCGCGCGACGGCGTGGAACTGGAGATCCGCGACGACACGGGCGCACCCGTGCCCATCGGCGCGGACGGCGAAGTGTGGGTGCGGGTGCCGAACGCCCTGTCCGGGTACTGGCGCGCACCGGAGGAGACCGCCGCCGTGCTGCACGACGGCCGGGTCCGCACCCGCGACCTCGGCCACCTCGACCACGACGGATTCCTGCACCTCACCGGGCGCACCCGCGACGTGATCATGGTGAACGCGGTGCTGCACTACGCGGGCCCGATCGAACGCGTCCTCGCCTCGCACCCCGACGTCGATCAGGCCTACGTGGCCGGAGCTCCCGACGCCCGCACCGGGGAGGCCGTCCACGCCTACCTGGTCGCCGCCGGCGCGCGGAACCCGGACCACGAATCGTTGCGCGCGCTGGTGGCCGCCGAACTCGGCGCGGGCGCGGTGCCCGCCACCATCACCGTGCTGCCCGAGGTGCCGCTGACACCGGCGGGCAAACCGGACAAGAACGCGCTGCTGGCCCTGCGCACCATCCCGGCTCCGCGCTGACCCCGCAGCCGACCGGCGGTGCCGCCGGGTCCTCCGCAGCGGCGCCGCCGGTTCGCGCCCGGACCGGATCTCGAGCAGCCGAACGAGAAAAGCGACGGATCTTATGTCCGACCATCCAGCACTGCGAACGAATGTCCAATATTCGCCACGGCTGTATCGGGAGAAAGGTGAACCGGCCGTGAACCCGGCCGAACGCATCGGCCGACGCACTATCCAGCCCCACCACCGGACCATATGATCATGCCGATCTTATCGGCGCGATCGGAAGGCTCTGCTGCGATGGGAACACTGGAGACCGACAGAACGCGGAAGAACCCCCGGCGGTTCGGGAAGTCCTCGTTCGCGTTCCGCGCGATGGTCGGGACGGCCGTGCTGTTCATCGGCCTGCCGCCCGCCGCGGCCCTGGCCGACCCGCCGCAGGCGCTGCCGGGCAGCGCCACCGACGCCGACGCGAAATGGCAGCCCGCATTCGATTACGACGGTGACGGCTGCTACCCCACTCCGGCGATCGGACCGGACGGAACGCTCGCTCCCGGACTGGAACCGTCCGGCGCGCTCAACGGCAATTGCCACGACAAGTCCGACCTGGACAACACCAATTCCTACGTGCGCACCAAATGCGACAACGACTGGTGCGCGTACATGTACGACCTGTACTTCGAGAAGGACCAGGCCCTCGACGGCGTGCACGACGCGTTCGGGCACCGCCACGACATCGAGCACGTCGTGGTGTGGGTGAACGAAGACCAGGCCAAGTACGTCTCCACCTCGGCGCACGGCGACTTCTCCACCTACCCCGCGTCGGACGTCGGCTTCGAGGACACCCACGCGAAGATCGTCTACCACAAGGACGGTGCCAGCACGCACTGCTTCCGCCTGGCGAAGACGGACGAGGAGCCGGAGAACGACTACGGCACCTGGCAGTACCCCGACCTGGTCAGCTGGGACAACTACCCCGAAGGCATCCGGGACAAGCTGACCGGCGCCGACTTCGGCAGCGCCAGCCTCGGCATCAAGGACGGCAGCTTCGAGGACAACCTCGCCAAGGCCAAACCCTCCGACATCGAATTCAACCCGGGGGCCTGAGTCCGGCCTGCCTGGGTGGTCCGGTGGCGGAACCTCAGTTGCTTCCTCGCTGCGGGATCTTTTTCCCAAGTGGCTCCGCCACGAGGGAAAAAGCTGTCCTCGCGAGGAAGCCACTGAGAACCCGCGGGTGGTCGTTCTGCTTTGGTGGTCACTGCTCAGCGGCTTCGCCGCTGACAAGACAATGACCGCGACCGCGCTCACCTGGAGCGACTAGAGCAGTCGGTCGTTGGTGGTTTTCCTTTGGTAGGGCGGAAAGCGGTGCGGTTCCGGGGTGGAGCCGCACCGCTTTTCACTGGTCGGGGCAGGGGCGGTGGTTCGGGGCCAGGTCGGCGAGGTTTCGGGTCCCCGTCCGGCGGTCGGACGGTTGGGGGCGGGCTCGGTCGGTCCAGTTGCGCTGCGCCCAGGTCGCCAGGGCCGCCGCGAGGGTGACTGCCGCCGCGGACTCGATCAGCAGCGCGATCCACACCAGTGCCATCGTCGGTTCCTCTCCAGCCGCCCGAGACGGGCGCCGTTCGCTTTCGGGTCCGCCCGCCGGATGGGCGGGGGCATCGTCGTGGCATTCATCGTGGGCCTGCGGCGGAGCCGGGACGAGCGGCCCGATGGCCAACATGTGCAAGGATCGGGCCATGGGTGCTCATCGCCGTCCGGGCCGGTGCCGCGTCGCGGTGCTGGTGCGACCGGGGCTGCTGCCGATGGAGCTGGGCTTCGTGCACCAGCTGTTCTCACTCGCCCGCGATCCCGCCGGGGAACCGCTGTACGAGGTGGTGACCTGCGCGGTGCACCCGGGCGAGCTGCGCACCACCACCGACTTCGCCGTGCGCGTCGAGCACGGGCCGGAGGTGCTCGCGGCGGCCGACATCGTGTTCGTGCCCGCCGCCGACGAGGACTACGCGCCGCGAACCGAGCCGGATCCCGAACTGCTCGCCGCGCTCGCGCGGATTCCCGAGCACGCGCGGATCGCCTCGATCTGCACCGGAGCGTTCGTGCTCGCGGGGGCGGGCCTGCTCGACGGCAGGACCGCGACCACGCACTGGAACGCGGCCGAACGGTTCCGGCGGGCGTTCCCGGAGGTGGAGCTCGACCCGTCGGTGCTCTACGTCGACGAAGGTCCGGTGCTGACCTCGGCCGGCGAGGCGGCGGGCATCGACCTGTGCCTGCACATGATCCGGCAGGAGCACGGCGCGACGGTCGCCAACGACGTGGCCCGCAGCGCCGTCGTGCCCGCGCACCGCGACGGCGGGCAGGCGCAGTTCATCCGGCGCGCGGTGCCGGAGCCGCGCAGTTCCTCCACCGGCCGGGCGCGCGCGTGGGCGCTGGAGAACCTGCACCGGGCGCTGCCGCTGCGGGAACTCGCCGACCTGGAATCGATGAGCGTGCGCACCTTCACCCGGCGGTTCCGCGACGAGACGGGACTGTCACCGGTGCAGTGGCTCACCGGGCAGCGCGTCGAACGGGCGCGGCAGCTGCTGGAGGAGACCGACCTGCCGGTCGACCAGGTGGCGGCGGATTCCGGGTTCGGGACGGCGGCCTCGATGCGCCAGCACCTGCGCGCCCGGCTCGGCCTCTCCCCCAGCACGTACCGCAGCACCTTCCAACCGGGTCGGCTCGGCGACGCCGAGTCCGCCTGATCCCGCTACCACCGGCGGCGAATCCCCTGCGGCAGCAGGAATCGCGCACCTGATCCCGGTGGTCGGAACGCTAATTCCCCAGCGCCGCAACGACTTCCGGCGCGTCAGAACGCGGGTACGCCGCCCCAGACGGTGCTCAGCACGTCCCGGGTGAGGACGTCGCCCGGCGGCCCCGCCGCGAGCAGGCGGCCGTCGCGCAGCACCAGGCAGTGATCGGCCTCGCGCGCTTCGGCGAAGTCGTGGGTGACCTGCACGACCGTGGTGCCGCAGGACCGCTCCTGGTCGAGCGCCGCGGTGATGTACCGCTGCGCGGCGACGTCCAGCCCGGCCGCCGGTTCGTCCAGCAGCAGCAATCCCGCCCGCTGCGCCAAGCCCTGCGCGACGAGCGCTCGCTGCCGCTGACCGCCGGACAACGCGCCCAGCGAGCGATCCGCCAGGTCGGCCACGCCGAGCCGTTCGAGGCAGTCCGCCACGACCTCCCGGTCCCGCTTCGACAACCGGCGCCACGGTCCGGTGCTCGCCCACCGCCCCATCTCGACGGCGGCGCGCACCGTCAGCGGCAGCGCGTCCGACACCGAGGTGCGCTGCGCGACCAGCGCGGGCCCCGCCGAACCGGGCCGCCGCACGGTGCCGGACAGGACCGGGAGGACTCCGGCGAGCACGCCCAGCAACGTCGACTTCCCGGAGCCGTTCGGCCCCACCACCGCGGTCCGGCGCCCGGCCGGGAACTCGGCGGTGACGTCGTGCAGCACGGGGTGCCTGCGGTATCCGGCGCAGACCCCGCGCAGGGCGGCGGGGCGGTCGTCGGTGGTCACGTCGTCGGTGATGGCTCTCACGACGCTCACCCTACAACGAAAATCATTTTCACTATAGGGTGATCTGTCATGGATTGGTTATTCGTCCCTTTTGAGGTCTCCTTCGTGCAGCGCGCGCTGTGGGCCGGGGTGCTGGTCTCGCTGATCTGCGCGCTCGCGGGGACCTGGGTCGTGCTGCGCGGCATGGCCTTCCTCGGGGACGCCATGTCGCACGGGATGCTGCCGGGAGTGGCGCTGGCCGCGCTGCTCGGCGGGGACCTGCTGCTCGGCGCGGCGCTGAGCGCGGGCGTGATGGCCTTCGGCGTGACCGCGCTCGGGCGCTCGCAGCGGTTGTCGCGGGACACGAGCATCGGCCTGCTGTTCGTCGGGATGCTGTCGGCCGGCGTGATCATCGTGTCGCACTCGCAGTCGTTCGCCGTCGACCTCACCGGCTTCCTGTTCGGCGACGTGCTCGCGGTGACCGCGCCGGAACTGGGGAAGCTGGCCGCGGCGCTCGCGGTGGCGGTGATCGTCTCGCTCGCGGGACACCGGGCGTTCGTGGCGCTCTCGTTCGACCCGCGCAAAGCCCGCACCCTCGGACTGCGCCCCGGCCTGGCGAACGCGCTGCTGCTCGGGCTGGTGACGCTCGCGATCGTCGCCTCGTTCCGCATCGTCGGCACGCTGCTGGTGTTCGGCCTGCTCATCGCCCCGCCTGCGGCGGCCGTGCTGTGGGCCAAGCGCATCCCGGTGGTGATGGCGGCAGCCGCGGTGCTCGGCATGGCCGCCACCGCGATCGGACTGCTCGTCTCCTGGCACTGGGGGACCGCCGCCGGAGCGACCATCGCCGCCACCGCCGTCGTCCTGTTCTTCCTGTCCGCCCTCGGCGCCGAACTGCGCGACCGGGTCCGGGCAGTCCCGGAGAAGACCAACACGGAAGTCGAGCACGCACTGTGAGAAGTCCTTTCAGAACGACCTGCGTAGCTGGTCGCTCAGCGGAACCTCAGCGGCTTCCTCGCTGCGGGATCGATTTCTCATGTAGCTCCCTCCACCACGAAATCGCTGTCCTCGCGAACGAAGCCGCTGAGAACCCGCCGGTGGTCGGCCTGCTCTAGCCGGTCACTGCTCAGCGGCTCCCCCGCTGACAAGACAACGACCAAAAGATCATTCTGAAAGGGCCCCTGTGAGACAGATGAAATCCGCCGCGTTCGCCCTCGCGCTCGTCGCGCTGGCCGCCACCGCCTGCGGCTCCCCCGGCGGCGAAGCCGCCCCGCCACCGGACGTGCCGCACGGCTACGTCGAAGGCGCCGAGGAAGCCGCCGAAGCCCAATCCCGCCTCGTCGTCGCCGACGGCGACACCGGCGCGGTGCGGGTGCTCGACCTGATCACCGAGGAGGTCGTGGAGCTCGGGGCGGTACCGGGCGTCCAGGACATCACCGACGACGGCCGCTACGCCTACCTGACCGGGGACGGCGGCACCCGCGTCGTGGACAGCGGCTCGTGGATGGTGGACCACGGCGACCACGTGCACTACTACCGCGCCGACATCCATGAGGTCGGCGACCTCCCCGGCCGCACCTCCGGCGCGCACAACGACACCGGCGTCGCCGTCGTGTCCACTTCGGACGGTTCGGCGACGCTGTTCGACCGGGCCGCGCTCGACGGCGGCACCCTCACCGAGGTCGGCCGCGCCGAGCTCGCGCCGGGCACCGCCGCCGTCCCCTACGAGACGCACGTGCTGACCGCCGCCCCCGACGGCGCGGTGCGAGTGCTCGACCGGGAGGGCCGGGTCACCGGCACCGTCGAGCCGTCCTGCCCGCGGCCGAGCGGCGAGGCGCTCACCCGGCGCGGAGTCGTGTTCGGCTGCGCCGACGGCGCGCTGCTCGTCTCCGAGGACGGCGGCGCCTTCCGCGGCGAGAAGATCCCGTACCCGCGCCCGGTCGGCGAGGACGAACGCGCCCGCGAGTTCCAGCAGCGCCCCGGCAGCGCCACCCTCGCCGCGAAGGCGGGCGAGCACGGCACGTGGTCGCTGGACCTCTCGGACCGGAAGTGGACGCACGTCGAGACGGGTCCCGTCGTGGCCGTCAACGCGGTCGGCGAGGGCGGCCCGCTGCTCGCGCTCACCGCGGACGGCGTGCTGCACGCCCACGACGCCGAAACCGGTGCCGTCACGGCGAAAACCCGCATCACCGAACGTCCCGTCGACACCTCGGAGCCGCTGCCGGTGATCCGGATCGACACGACCCGCGCCTACGTCAACGACGTCGACGCCGGAACGATCCACGAGATCGACTACAACGATTCGCTGCGCCTGGCCCGCGAATTCCGGCTCGGCGGCAAGGCCTCGCACCTCGCGGAGACCGGGCGATGAGCCGGCGGATCACCGCGGCGCTCGCCGCGACCGCGGCGGCGGTGCTGCTCGTGCTCACCGGCTGCTCCGGCGGCGGGCCGCAGCGCGCCCAGGTGGTGGTGACCACCAACATCCTCGGCGACATCACCCGCAACGTCCTCGGCGACCAGGCCCAGGTGTCGGTGCTGATGCGGCCCGGTGCGGATCCGCACTCGTTCGGCATCTCCGCCCAGCAGGCCGCGGAGTTCGAACTCGCCGACCTCGTCGTCCACAACGGACTCGGGCTGGAGGAGGGCGTGCTGCGCCACGTCCGGGCCGCGGGGTCCGCCGGGGTCGCGACGCTGCCGGTGGGCGAACGGGTCGACCCGATCCGCTACACCAGCGACGAATCGCGCGGCCAGGCCGACCCGCACTTCTGGACCGACCCGCGCCGCGTCGCCGCCGCCGTCGACGTCATCGCGCAGCAGGTAGTCGAGCACGTCGACGGGGTCGACCCGGCGGTCGTGCGGGCCAACGCCGCGCGCTACCGGGGCGAGGTGGCGGCGCTCGACACCGCCACCGCCGAGCGGTTCGCCGCCATCCCCGCGCAGCGGCGCAAGCTCGTCACCAACCACCACGTGTTCGGGTACCTCGCGCAGCGCTACGACTTCGAGGTCATCGGCGCGGTCATCCCCAGCGGCACGACGCTGGCCTCCCCCAGCGCCTCCGACCTGGCCGGACTCGCCGGAGCCGTGCGGCAGGCGGGAGTGCGGGCGGTGTTCGCCGACTCCTCGCAACCCGACCGGCTCGCCCGCGCGCTCGCCGACCAGGCCGGGCTCGACGTGCGGGTGGTGCCGCTGTTCTCCGAATCGCTGAGCCCGCCCGGCGAGGGCGCCGGCACCTACCTGGAGATGACCCGGTCCAACGCCGACGCCATCGCCACCGGCCTCGGCGGATGACCCCGCCGAACACCGGAACCGCTGCACGGCACAAGAGAAGAGGAACATCCATGCCCACCACGAGGACCGCCGCCAAGACCGGCGTCGCGCTCGCCACCGCCGCGCTCGCGCTCAGCGCCTGCGCGTCACCCGAACCGCAGCCGCAGGCCGCACCCACCGGACCCGCCGTGGCGGAACCGGTGGTCGCCACCTACGACGGCGGCATCTGGGTGCTCGACGGCCGCACCCTCCAGGTCGCCGCCGACATCCCGCTGGACGGCTTCAACCGCCTCAACCCGGCGGGCGACGACGAGCACGTGGTCGTGTCCACCTCCGACGGGTTCCAGCTGCTCGACGCCGCGCACCCCGCGCTGACCGACGTCACGTTCCCCGGCGCCAAGCCCGGTCACGTCGTGCGCCACGCCGGGCGCACCGTGCTGTTCAGCGACGGCACCGGCGAGGTCACCTCCTTCGACCCGAAGGAGCTCGGCGACGGGAAACCCGCCACCGAGCAGCACAAGACCGCCGAGCCGCACCACGGCGTCGCCGTCGAACTCGCCGGTGGCGAACTGCTCACCACACTCGGCAACGAGGACGAGCGCGTCGGCATCGTGGTGCTCGACGAGAACCGCGACGAGATCGCGCGCAACGAGGACTGCCCCGGCGTGCACGGCGAAGCCGCCGCCCAGGGCGACGCGATCGTGGTCGGCTGCGAGAACGGCGCGGTCGTCTACCGGGACGGCGCCATCACGAAGGTCACCAGCCCGACCGAGTACGGCCGCATCGGCAACCAGGCCGGCTCCGAGCACTCCCCGATCGTGCTCGGCGACTACAAGGTGGACGAGGACGCCGAACTGGAGCGCCCCGAGCAGGTCTCGCTGATCGACACCACGACCGGGAAGCTGCGGCTGGTCGACCTCGGCACCAGCTACACCTTCCGCTCGCTGGCGCGCGGGCCGCAGGGCGAGGCCCTCGTGCTCGGCACCGACGGCGGTCTGCGCGTCATCGACCCGGCCAGCGGACGCATCGTGAACACCATCCCCGTCACCGGCTCCTGGCAGGAACCGCTGGAGTGGCAGCAGCCGCGTCCCGCGCTGTTCGTGCGCGGCGGCACCGCCTACGTCACCGACCCGAACCGCAAGGAGATCCACGCGGTCGACCTGGCGACCGGCGAGAAGACCGCCACCGGCACCCTGCCCGCCGCCCCGAACGAACTCAGCGGCGTCGTGTCCTGACCTCCCGGCCCCGCCGCCCAGATCGTGCGATGCGGGCGGCGGTCGCCGAGTTGCTGACATATGCGTGGTGGCTAATGTGATGGGGACCGCGAGGTTGCTCCACCTGGCGGTGCCGACCGACCGAAACGCAGCAGCGAGGTTCCTCATGACGACGGCTCACGCCCAGCACGCCGACCACCCGCACGCGCACGGGCCGGACTGCGGGCACACCGCGGTGCCGCACGGTGATCACACCGACTATGCGCACGACGGTCACCTGCACCGGGCCCACGACGACCACTACGACGAATGCGAACCGTCGGAGCACGTCGCCCACGACGGGCATTCCCACGAGCACGGGGCGGACTGCGGCCACACCGCCGTGCAGCACGGCGACCACACCGACTACCTGCACGACGGCCACCGCCACGCCGCCCACGGCGATCATTACGACGAGCACTGAGCACTGAACCCATCCGGCCGGTCGAGTTCGCTCGATCGGCCGGATTCTTCGTGTCCACCCCGTTTGGGCCGTTCAGGTGCTTCGTGCCATTCCCCCGACCTCCCGCGATCGAATTCGGCAAGATTCCCCGTGGAGCCGGAGAAACGGCTCCACGGCGCAGGAATCCGCCGCTGGGGGACCTACACCGCAGGGGGAATCATGAGCAGGACGACGCGGCGCATCGCCGCTTCGCTGGTGACGGTGGCAGCCGCGAGCATGCTGTCGTTGGCGGCGGCCGGACCCGCGCAGGCGACCGCGAAGGGGTGCGCCGCCTACCTCCACGACCAGGGGTACACCGTGGGACCGAAGGTGGAGAACGCCTGTTCGCTGGGTTCGCAGGGCGGCGGATCGCAGGCTTTCAAGAAGTGCTTGCACGACCTCCTCACCATCGAGGTGAGCAGGCCGCATGCCGAACTCGCCTGCAAGATCGCGGGCGATCCGAACACCGCCTGACGCCGCAGGCCCACGAGCCCGCAGCTACCCCTCCGGGCTCGCCAGGCGCAGATCGGTGCCCTCCGCCCGGATTCCCTCCGCGGCGGCGTCGGCCAGGGCTGCGTCGGTGATCACCTCGTCGAAGGCGGTCAGCGGCGCGACCTTGTAGCGGCCGAACACGCCGTACTTCGAAGAACCCGCCACCAGCAAGGACTTCGACGCGGCCGCCATCGCGGCGTGCTTGACCTCCACCTTGCGCTCCGACGGCGTGGTGACCCCGCGCAGCAGGTCCCAGGAACTCGCGCTCACGAACGCCACGTCCAGCGCCAGCTGCCGCAACGTCAACGCCGCCAGCCGCCCGACGCTGGAGCGGTTCGCGGGTTCGACGAGGCCGCCGAGGTGGATCACGTCGAGGTGGGTGGCCGGCAACAACCGCTCCACGGCGGTGAAATCGTTGGTGACCACGGTGAGTTCGGCGTGCTCCACCAGCAGCGGGATCATCGTGAGCATCGTGGTGCCCGCGTCGAGGTAGACCGTCATGCCGTCGCGGACGTGGCGGGCGGCGTCCCGCGCCATCGCCTGCTTCTCGGGCTGCTCGGTCACCGACTTCGCCTGGAACGTCGGCTCGGCGTGCACCTGGCTGGCGATGCGCGCGCCGCCGGGCACCGAGAACACCAGGCCCTGGCGTTCCAGTTCGGCGAGGTCGCGGCGCACCGTCATGTGCGAGATGCCGAACAGCTGGGTGATCTGCTGGACGCTGAGCACCCCTTCCCGCCGCAGGTGCTTGACCAGCTGCTCGCGGCGCTGATCAGGAATGAGCGGCGGGTTCTCCGACGCGTCCATGCCCCACTCCCCGTTCGTCGCGAACCGATCGCTCCCATTGTCGCCACCGCCCACCGGCGGCTTCCCGGAGCCCACCGCTGCCCGTTCAGGTGAACACCTCCTCCGCCCACGTTCACGGGCGGAGGAGGCGTTCACGTCAGGAGACGAGGGCGCTGAGCAGCAGCACGCCGCCGAGGCTCAACAGCGACTGCAAGGAGAGCATCAGCGTCCAGGTCCGGAAGGTCTGCGACACGCTGAGCTGGAAGTACTCCTTGAACAGCCAGAACCCGGAGTCGTTGACGTGCGAGAGCATCACGGCACCGGACGCGGTCGCCAGCACCAGCAGTTCCGGCGACAACCCGGGGTACGCCGCGACCAGCGGAGCCACGATGCCGGTCGCGGCGGCGGTGGCGACCGTCGCCGAACCGAGGCAGATCCGCAGCAGCGCGGCCACGGTCCACGCCAGCAGCAGCGGCGGCACCGCCCAGTCGACGGCGTACTGCGTGATCAGCTTGTCGACCTCGGTGGCCGACAGCATCTCCTTGAGTCCTCCGCCAGCGCCGAGGATCAGGATGATCGCGCCGACGGGCCCGAGGCCCTTCGCGGCCATCTTCTGCAACTTCGCGAACCCGAACCCGGATCGCACGCCCAGCGCGAAGAACGCGAACACGACCGCCGCCAGCAGCGACAGCACCGGCGTGTCGCACGCCTCGAACAGCACGTTCGCCCAGGTGCCCGGCGCGGTCATCGAAGTGCCGAGGGTGCCGATGAGCATCAGGCCCGCCGGGAGCACCACGGTGATCAGCGCCAGCACCAGCGACACGGGACGGCGCAGTTCTCCCTCGGCGGGACCGGGGTCGGGCACCGGGCTCTTGTCCAGGTCGGGCGCGGGGCCGAACCAGCGGGCCAGCAGCGGCGTCAGCACCGGGCCGCAGATGATCGCCACCGGGATGGCGATGACCAGGCCGAAGAAGATGGTCATCCCGGTGTTGGCGTCGTAGGCGGCGACCGCCAGCGTCGGCGCCGGGTGCGGCGGCAGCAGGCCGTGCGAGACGTAGAGCCCGGCCGCCATCGGCAGCCCGACGAACAGCAGGTGCGAGCCGGTCCGCTTGGCCACCGCGTACACCAGCGGCACCAGCATCACGAAGCTGACGTCGAACAGGTGCGGCATGCCGATCAGCAGCGCGGCGGCGGCGATCGCCGCGGGGATCCACTTCACGGGGCGGGTGCCGATGAACGCGGTCGCGATCCGGTCCGCTCCACCGGATCCGAGCAGGATGCCGCCGAGGATGGTGCCCAGGCCGATGACGGGCCCGGTGTCGCTGAGGGCGTCGCCGAATCCGGTCTGGAAGTGCTCGGCGGTCTCGCCGGGCGCGATGCCGTTGGCGAAGCCGAGCCCGAGCGCGGCGATCATCAGCGCCAGGAACGGGTGCAGCTTCATCTTCGTGATCAGCACGATCAGGACGACGATCGCACCTGCCGCCAGCAGCAGCGGGGTGAGCTCGGCGCTCATCAGGCGACCTCCCTAGCCCACTCGCCGCCCAGGTTCCAGGCCTCGACGAGCGCCGGGTCCGGGTTCGCCAGGTCGGACAGGGTGATCAGTTCTCCGGCGGCGACGTCGCGGCCCAGCTCGGCGTGCGCGGCGAGGTACAGCGGAGCGACGTCGGCGGGGGCGTCCTCGTCGCGCAGCAGGACGGCCTGCACGCCGGTGACGTCGTGGTGGTGCCCGCCCATGTCGAGCACGGTGCCGGCGGCGAGGTCGCGCTGGGCGCGTCCGGCGAGCACCGCGTGCCTGCCCGGCGGTGCGGCGTCCGGCGTCCGGCCGTGCGCGGCGATGGCGAGCAGCGTCGCCGGGGTCTCGACGCCCATCAGGTGGTACGGGAGGTAGACGGTCGCGTAGCGCCCGTCCTCGCTCACCACGTGGCCCTTCTCGGCGAGGATGCGCCAGGTCTCGGCGTCGTTGGTGCGCAGCACCACGAACTCGCCACCGGCGAACGAGGCCTCGTCGGGCAGGCGCAGCGCGCTGAACACGTCGACCGCGCCGGTCTCGTGCAGCACGCCGCCGTGCTCGCGCAGCGAGTAGATGTCGGCGAGCTCCGCGATCCGCGCGACCGGGTAGTGCAGCCGTTCCACGTCGGGCCGGAAGCCGGTGTTGTTGGCGACGACGGCCATTTCGCAGTAGTCGGCGGTCGCGCCGGTGGGCAGTGCGGCGACGGCGTCCGCGCGGGCCGCGAGGGTGCCGCGCACGTCCTCGCCGAGGGTGAGCAGCTCGCCGATCGCCGGAGCGGGCACGGTCCGGTCGAGCTGGGTCACCGTGCCGGTCGCCGGGTCGAAGACCAGGTCGTACTCGCTGGACTTGCCGATGGCCACGACGTCCATGCCCAGCAGCCGCGCCCAGTCGAGCAACCGGATGAGGTTGCCGGGCTGGTCGCCTTCGGCGGGGGCGTAGACGACGTCGTTGTCCGCGGCCAGCCTCGCCAGGTGCAGGCCGGCGACGGAGTCGACCTCCTTGCTGACCATGGCCACGTGCCTGCCCGCGGTGAGCGCGGCGCGGGCCATCGCGTAGCCGTGGGCGGGGCTGCCGGTGGCTTCGACGAGCACGTCCCACTGCCCGGCGCCGAGCAGTTCCTGGTCGGCGACGAGCGCGATGTGCCCGGCGGCGGTGGCCGCGGCGGTCTGCTCGGCGTCGGTGCAGGTGCGCAGCCGTTCGGGCGCGTAGCCCAGTTCGAGGCACAGCGCGTGCAGCCGGGGCACGTCCACGTCGCACAGCACGGCCGGGGCCAGCGCGGGGATCAGCAGGGTCTGCGCCAGCAGGGTGCGGGCGAATCCGCCTGCCGCTCCGGAGAGCGCGTAGCCGACGGGCCTGCCGCCGGTGCCCGGTGGGCGTGGCTGCACGTTCATGGGTCTCCTCGTTGAGTCCTCGCGTCGTTGAGCGCTGGCTCGGTGGCGCGATGGCCGATCCGGTCAAGTCCGACATCACACGGTTTAACAGAACATATTCACAGGTTCACATCAGAGTCAAGCGTGCTAACATTTTTTCACGGAGGCGGATCGGCTCGTCCTCTTCCCCCGACGAGGACGACGCCCCCGCGCGAACGTGGCCGGACACCAGGACCGGCCCCACTCTGCACGTCCGCGCCCCGCGGACGACCGACGACCCGCCCGCACCCGCGGGCGCACCGCGACCGGGAGGACGCATGCCGCTGATCGGCGCGATCGCCGACGACTTCACCGGGGCGACCGACCTCGCGACGATGCTGGTCTCCCGCGGCTTCCGCACCGCCGTGGTGATCGGCACGGCCGCCCCCGCCGAGCCGCTCGACGAGCTGGACGCGGTGGTGGTGGCGCTGAAGTCGCGCACCGCCCCCGTCGACGACGCCGTGCGCGACTCCCTCGCCGCGCTGCGCGCCTTGCGGACGGCCGGGTGCGAGCGGATCTACGTGAAGTACTGCTCCACGTTCGACTCCACGCCCACCGGCAACATCGGCCCGGTGGTCGACGCCGTGCTCGACGAACTCGGCGCCGACCGCGCCGTCGTGGTGCCCTCGTTCCCGGCCACCGGCCGCACCGTGCACCGCGGGCACCTGTTCGTCGGCGACCAGCCGCTGGCGGAGAGCCCGATGCGCGACCACCCGCTGACCCCGATGCGGGACTCGAACCTGCTGCGGCTGCTCGCCCCGCAGACCCGCCGCCCGGTGCGGCTGATCGGCCACGACGTGGTGCGGGCCGGAGCCGACGCGGTGCGCGACGAGCTCGCCGGAACGGGATCGGCGCTGGTGGTCGTCGACGCCGCCACCGACGCGGACCTGAAGACGATCGCCGCGGCCACCGCCGAGGACCCGGTGCTCACCGGCGGCGCGGGGCTCGCGCTCGGCCTCACCGGCCCGCACCCGGACAGCGCCCGCGCGAGCTCGGCAGGCGCGGGCCCCGCGGTGGTGCTCGCCGGTAGTGCCTCGGCGGCGACCCGGAACCAGGTGACGCACGCGAAATCCGCGCTGCCCCACCGCAAGCTCGACATCGCCGCGCTGCGCGCGGACTTCGACGCCGCCGTCGCCGACCTGGTCGAGTTCGCCCGCGCCCGGTGGGCGGCGGACCCCGACCTGCCGCCGCTGATCTACGCGGTCGGCGTGGGCGACGAACTGGAAGCGGCGACGCCGGAGGGCGCGACCCCGGCGGGGGAACTGCTGGAGCGGGCGCTGGCGCGGTGCGCGAGCGAGCTGGTCGCGCTCGGCGCGCGGCGGCTGCTCGTCGCGGGCGGCGAGACCTCCGGCGCGGTGGTGCTGGCGCTGGGCGCGACGGCGCTGCACGTCGGCGCCCAGATCGCCCCGGGCGTGCCCTGGTGCCGCACGGAGTCCCATGTGGACGGACAGGATCGCCCGGTGGACGTGGCGTTGAAATCGGGGAACTTCGGAGGGGTCGACATCTTCACCACGGCTTGGGACGCGCTGTCATGAGCAGGACGCGGAAAGAACTCGTCGCCGCAGGGGCCAGGCTCGCCGCCCTCGGCCTGAGCCCCGGCTCGTCCGGCAACCTCAGCGTGCGCGTCGGCGACCGGATGCTGCTCACCCCGACCGGTGCGGACCTCGCCGAACTCGACCCCGAGGCGCTCTCCGAGCTGTCGCTGCACGGCGAACACCTCGCGGGTCCCCGGCCGTCGAAGGAGTTCCCGCTGCACGGCGCGTTCTACCGCCGCGATCCGGGTACGGGCGCGGTCGTGCACCTGCACTCCCGCAACGCGGCCGGGGTCGCGTGCCTGGCGCCGTGGTCGCCGCGCAGCGCGATCCCGCCGCTGACCCCGTACTTCGTGATGCGCGTCGGCCAGTCCCCGCTGATCCCCTACGCCGCGCCCGGTGATCCGGCGCAGGCCGACGTGCTGGAAGCGCTCGACTTCGACTTCCGCGCGGCGCTGCTGCAGAACCACGGGCCGATCACCTCGGGCGCGACGCTCGCGGCGGCGGTGGACGCGGCGGTGGAGATCGAGGAGGTCTCGGCGCTGCTGCTGCGCCTGGGCTCGCACCGGCCGCGCCTGCTGGAGCCGGAGCAGATCCGCGAGCTCACGGCGAAGTACGGCACCACCTGGGACGGCTGACGACGCCGGGCTGCCCGCCTCGACGAGCAGGCACGGCCGTCACGTGCCCGGGGTGATTTCGACGCCACCGCACCAGATCCGGCGCAGCGCACGGGTCGCGCGGACGTCGGCCGGCGGGTCCCCGTGCCCCGTTGTACCGGCGCTGGAGCACCCCGGCCGGACTGGTGCTGGACGCGCTGACCGACCCGGCCACCGGCTTCGCCGTCGCCCCGGCGCCGGAGGCCGGTTCGCTGCGCGGCGACCCGGTGGCGGTGCTGACCGGTTTCGCCCGTGCGCTCGACGAGGTCCTGCTCCCGGGGCTCGCGCCGCGGGCCAGAACGGACCGAGGCCCCCGGCGTGAACCGGGGGCCTCGGATCCCTTCCGCGGCAACGGAGTCAGACCGTCCTGTTCGGACTCACTCGCCGGGTGCGCCGAAGGACGGCGGGGCGTCCTCCGGTGCGCTGCCCCACTCGGTGTTCGGCTCGGCGCCGAGGGCGTAGTCGAGCGTGCCGCCCTCGTTGACGAACTCCTCCGACAGCCACGCCTTCCCGCTCGGGGCGCCGTTGACCGCCAAGCCCTGCACGTACTCGGTGTCCCGCGAGGCTTCCGGAGCGTTGACCTCGATCGTCCTCCCGTCGCCCCGGTCGATGCTGATCGACGAGAACAGCGGGCTCGCCAGCACGAGCTCGGCCCGGCCCGGCGCCTCCGGGTACATGCCCAGCGACGCCCACACCGCCCAGGACGACATCTGTCCGAGGTCGTCGTTGCCGACGAGCCCGTTGGGCTCCGCGCTGAACAGGTCGGTCAGCGCGCGCCGCACCACGTCCTGCGTCTTGTGCGGCTGCCCGGCGTAGGCGTACGCCCAGGGGGTGTTCGCCGACGGCTCGTTGCCGAGGTAGGCGTTGGCCTTGTCCGGCCCGCCGTTGAGCTCCGCGAAGAACTCGTCGAGCCGCCCGGTGACCGCCTCGTCGCCGCCCATCCGGTCGAACAGCTCCCGGTGGTTGAACGGCACCATCCAGGTGTACTGCGCGGCGTTGCCTTCGACGTAGCCGTCCTGCTGGGCCAGGTCGAACTCGGGCCAGGAGCCGTCGGCCGCGCGGGGCTGGATCCAGCCGCTGTCCGGGTTGAGCAGGTTCTGCCAGTTCTGCGCGCGGGCCTGGAACTCGTCGTGCGTCGCGCCCTGGCCGATGCGCTGGGCGAACTGGGCCACCGCGAAGTCCGCGGCGGTGTACTCCAGGGTCGTCGACACCGATCCCCACGATTCCTCGTCGTCGGCGGCGATGTAGCCGAGCGACCCGTACTGGTCGTGCGCGGGCCGTTCGTCGGAGTTCGACGCGCCCGCCACCATCCGCTCCAACGCCTGGCCGGTGTCGAAGTCGGTGGCGCCGAAGGCGTGCGCGCTCGCGATCATGATCGGCAGCGGGTCGCCGGTCATCACGCCGGTGCCGCCGTTGGCGACCGTCCAGCGATCGAAGTACCCACCCTGGGCGGACTGGTTCACCGCGGACTGGGCGATGTCGGAGGCGATGTCCGGCGCGATCAGCGACACCAGCTGCATCTGCGAGCGGTACACGTCCCAGCCGGAGTAGTTCGCGTACTGGGCGTGGCCCGGTTCGGCGCTGCGCACCTGCCCGTCGAAGCCGGTGTACTCGCCGTTGACGTCGCTGAAGACGTTCGGGTGCAGCAGCGAGTGGTAGAGCCCGGTGTAGAGGCGCCGCTTGTCCTGCTCCTCGCCGCCGCCGACGTCGATCCGGCCGAGCATGTCGTTCCAGGCCGCCCTGGTGCCGTCGCGAACTTCGCCGAAGCCGCGCTCGCCGAGTTCCTCGGTGGCGTTGGCCTTCGCTCCGTCGAGGCTGACGAAGGACATCCCGACGCGCGCGGTGACGGTGCGGTCGGCGCCGGGGTCGAAGGACACGAACGCCTGCGCGCCGTCGTCCCGCGGAGCAGGCCGACCGTCCTCCGCGGGGGCGGCACCCCTGGCCGATCCGGTGATCTCCTTGGTCGACGGGTCGACCTGGCCGTCGCGCACGACGCCGCTACCGGTGAAGTCCTTGTCGAACTCGGCGTGGAAGTAGATGCGGTACTTGTTGCTCCCGCCGCAGAATCCGCCGCCGTCGGTGTAGCCGCTGATGCTGTTGCCCTCGACGGTCAGCGATCCGGAGGCGTCGTTGAACGCCTTCGCGGCGTCGACCGACAGCGACGCGGTCTGCCCTTCCGGATAGGTGAACTTCGCGATGCCCGCCCGCTGGGTCGCGGTGAGCTCGGTGCGCAGGCCGTTGTCGAAGGTGACGTCGTAGGCGCCCGGTGACGCGGACTCGTTCTCGTGCGAGAACGCGTAGTCCTGCGCCGGGGCGTCGCCGAGCACCGGCAGGAACGGGATGTTGCCGAAGTCCCCGCAGCCCGCGCCGGAGAGGTGGGTGAGGCTGAAGCCGCGGATCCGGTCGTCGTCGTACTGGTAGCCGCCGTGCTGGTATTCGGCGGTGTCCGGGCTCCACTGCATCATCCCGAACGGCGCGACGGCGCCCGGGAAGGTGTTGCCCGCACCGCCGCCGTGACCGAAGTCGGGGCCGCCGACCTGGGTTCCGGTGAACGGGTTGACGTACTGCGCGGGATCTTCGACGTCGGGCGCGGCCGGGGCCGCGGCCACCGCCGGGACGGCCGCCGCGGGCAGGGCCAGCGCGGTGACCAGCCCGACCGTGGTGACCAGCACCGATCGGTATCGGCCGGATGTGCGTCTGCGCCTGGATGTGCGCATCGTGCTCCTCTCCCTGGTGACGGGACGACGGGTTGAGGCGAGGCGGCGGGAGCGTTCGGCGCGGAAATCGCGGAACCGGAATTCTCCGCCGGATCTCGGGTGTTCCACTGCCGACGACGGAAAGGCGTCGACGCCATTCCGGCAGGCGTGCTCACGACTCGTGAACGAGGCGAACTCGACGCCTTTTCCGCGGACCGCTCCCGCGAGGAGGCGGGAACGGGTTCAGCGGATTCCGTTCTCGCCGGAGCGGACGCGAACCCTGCTCCGGCCGCGGCAACGCCACGAGGAATCTCCGCCGGCAGCGGGAAGAAGAGCCCGAAACGCGCACAGATCCCCCATGACAACGTTGTCCAATGCGGTGATCACGACGGTACCGATCGAGCGCGGAGGCGGCAATGCCGATTCCCGCCGAATGGTCCGGACCAGCCGTTTCTCGCGGCTTTTCCATCCGTTCAGGGCAATCCCGGCGAGACGCTCACACATTTACCAGAAGAACCGGCGGCGGAATTCTTCACCGCGCGGCCGGGGACAATTCACCGGGCCCGGCCGCGCGACGCGGTCCAGCCCTGCGCGCCGTCCAGCAGGCTCGCCGCGAGTTCTTTGCCGAGCTCGATCGGGGCGGTGCTGCGGCTGAACTTCGAGCCCGCGACCGCGCCGTCGTAGAGCAACCGGACGCGTTCGGCCACGCCCTCGACGTCCGAGGCGCCGGTCTGCTCGACGAGGTCCACCAGCAGCGCGTGCAACCAGGCGCGGTGCCGGTCCACGGCGGCGCGGGCGGGATGTCCCGGGTCGGGGAACTCAGTGGCGGCGTTGAGGTACAGGCAGCCCCGGAACCGCCGGGCGACCGCCGCTCCGTGCGCCAGGTCGAACAGGGCGAGGATCTTGTCGCGCGGAGTGTCGAGGCCCGCGGTGGCCTTCTCCCACTTCCGGCGGTCGGCGTCGTCCTGGTCGTCGAGGTACGCCGCGACGAGCGCGTCCTTGGAACCGAACGCGTGGTACAGGCTGGCCCGCGCGACACCCGCCTCCGCGATCACCCGGTCGATCCCGACCGCCCGGATCCCCTCCCGCACGAACAGATCGCCTGCCGCCTCCAGCAGCCGCTGGGCGGGCGCGGTCCCGCCTGATCGCGTGGTGGCCATGGCCACACCGTAACACCAATAGACAGACCGATCCGTCTGGTCCTAGGGTGGGGCCATGCCACGTTCGGAGCTCGTGCGGCGACTGCAGGTGGACCTGCTTCGCGTCGCCAGCGCGGTCTGTCCTGCTCCCCTGGCCTGAATCTCCCCTTTTCCGCGGCAGTTCCGCGACGGCTGAGAGCCGTCCGCCGCCGCATGTCCCGAGCCAGTTCCGGAGGCTTCGCCATGTCCTTGTACCTGTACGAGATCGTGCCCACCGACAGCGCCCGCCCGGAGACGGAGAAGCTGCTCAGCGCCTTCGACGCCGCCGCCCGCACCGCAGGCGGCGAAGTGATCGAGTCCCAGGTGACCGGCTCGCTGGACCGGGTGTTCGTCGTGGTGGAGGCCGCCGACGACGCCGATCTCGGCAGCGCGCTGAACACCGAGCGCCTCCCCGAGGTCGCGGAGCTCTCCGGCCCGCACCTGGTCCGCCTGGTCGGCGCCGAGCTCGCCGACGTGAAGGCCGCCCGCCCGGAGGCCGGTTACCTCGTCGAGTGGGACTTCCCCGCCGACCTGGACATGGACACCTACCTGGCGAACAAGAAGGCCAAGGCGCCGAAGTACGCCGAGGTCCCCGAGGTCACGTTCCTGCGCACCTACGTGCGCGAGGACATGGCGAAGTGCCTGTGCTTCTACGACGCCCCCGACGAAGACGTCGTCCGCAAGGCCCGCGACGTCGTGAGCACCCCCATCGACCGCCTGCACACCCTGGATCGGGGCTGAACCATGACCTCCGCGCACACCGCCGCGCGCGTCGCGGCGCCCACCGGCTACCCGGAGCGCGCGGCCGTCGCGGAGTTCTTCACCGCGCAGGCCGGTGAGCTGGACCGGGGCGGCTGCGACGTCCGCCCCGGGCTGCGCTTCCTCGGCGAACTCGGGCTGCTCGGACTCGGCGCCCCGGACAACGCGGGCGACGAACTGGCGACCATGCTGCTGGTGGTCGAGGACGTCGCCGCGAGCTGCATGAGCTCCGGTTTCTCGTTGTGGGCGCAGCGCATGGTCGTCGAGTACCTCGCTCGCGGGGCCACCGGCCCGGAGCTGGACGGCGAGCTCGCGGCGCTGCGGGACGGTTCCCGGATCGGCGTCACCGCGATGGCCCCGGCGATGAAGCACGTCGCCGGGCTCGAACCCGTCCCGGTGATCGCCGAGCGCACCGCGGACGGCGTGCGGCTCGACGGTCCGATCCGCTGGGCGTCGAACCTCTTCGACGACGCGCTGGTCGTGGTGCCCGCCCGGTTCGCCGACGGCGGCGGGCTGATCGCGGTGCTGCGCATCGACGATCCCGGCGTGACCGTCCACGACGCGCCGGAGCTGCTGGCCCTGGGCGGCACGCGGTCGTCCTCGGCGACGCTCACGGGGGTCGAGGTGCCCGCCGAGCACGTGCTCAGCGAGGACCTCACCGGGTTCGTGCGCTCGGTGCGCCCGACGTTCCTGCTGGTGCAGAGCGCGTTCTGCGCCGGGCTCGCCGGAGCGTCCCGGCGGTGCTCGGCGGAACTGCTGGACGGTTTGAACGCCGAGTTCGGTGCGGACTTCGCCGAGCTCGCCACCGATCACGACTCGGTGCGCGCCCGGCTGTTCGACTTCGCCCGCGCGCCGCGCCACCCGTCCGCCGCGGACCTGCTGCGGCTGCGCCTGGACGCCGCGCGCGTCGCGGGCGCGGCGACCAGGCTGGAGTCCGCCGTCACCGGCGGTCGCGGCTACGTCGCGACGAGCGCGACGAGCCGCCGGCTGCGCGAAGCGGCCTTCCTCCCGATCCAGGCTCCGACGGAAGGGCAACTGCGGTGGGAACTTTCACGGTCCGCCTGACCGGAGCGGACAAGTCCTACGGCCACGGCCCGCGACGACGCAGCGTCCTCAGCGGACTCGAACTGGCGGTGCGGGACGGGGAGTTCCTGGTGATCCTCGGGCCAAGCGGCTGCGGCAAGTCCACCTTGCTGCGGGTGCTGGCCGGGCTGGAATCCCTCGACGGCGGCTCCGTGCAGTGGTCCGGCGGTGACGTCCGGCCGCCGATCGGCGCCGTGTTCCAGCAGCCGCACCTGATGCCGTGGCTGACCGTGCGGGACAACGTGCTGCTCGGCGGGCGCTACCGCGCCAACCGGGACCGCTTCGCCCCCGTCTGGGCCGACGAGCTCGTGTCCCGGCTCGGCCTGGCCGAGCTCGCGGACTCCTACCCGGACCAGCTCTCGGGCGGGCAGGCGCAGCGCGTCGCGGTGGCGCGGGCCGCGGCGATCGAACCGGCGTTGCTGCTGCTCGACGAGCCGTTCAGCGCGCTCGACCCGGCCGCGCGCGACGACCTGCGGCGCTGGGTGCGGTCGACCACCGACGACTTGGCGCTGACCTCGGTGCTGGTGACCCACGACGTGGACGAGGCGCTGCTGGTCGGCGACCGCATCGCGATGCTCGACGGCTCCGGCGGCGTGGCCCAGGAGTGGTCGAACGCGCCGGGCAGCATCGACGGAGCGCTGCGCGACGAGCTGCTGGCGCGGTACCCGGCGGGCCCGGTCACCGCGGGGGCGATCCGATGAGCTCGTCGTGGAGCCGTCGCTCGCTGCTGCTCGGCGCGGGCGCGCTCGGGGCGGCGGCCGGGATCGGCGCCACCGCGGACCTCGGTCTGCACGCAGCCCAGCACCGCGACGCCTCGTCGGCGGCCATGCGGATCGGCTACCTGCCGATCACCGACGCCGCGCCGCTGCTCGTCGCGCACGGCAGCGGACTGCTCGACGCCCACGGCACCGGGGCGCAACGTCCCGTGAAGTTCCGCAGCTGGGCCTCGCTGGCCGAAGCGTTCCTGACCCGCCAGGTCGACGTGGTGCACCTGCTGATGCCGTTCGCGGTGCAGCTGCGCTACTCGATGGGTACCGCGTGCCGGGTGCTGGCGTGGAACCACACCAACGGCTCCGCGCTGACCGTGCACCGCTCCCTCGACCGGATCGAGCAGCTCGCCGGGCGCAAGGTCGCCATCCCGTTCTGGTGGTCCATCCACAACATCGTGCTGCAGCGGATGCTGCGCGCCGCCGGGCTCACGCCCGTCGTGCGCCGCCAGCCCTCGGTCTCGGACGGGACGGTGGAGCTGGTGGTGATGAGCCCGTCGGACATGGTTCCCGCGCTGGACAACGGTTCCGTCGGCGGCTTCATCGTCGCCGACCCGTTCAACGCGATCGCGGAGATCAAGGGCGTCGGGCGGATCCTGCGCTTCGTCGGCGACGTGTGGCGCGATCACGCCTGCTGCGTGGTGCTCGCCCACGAGGACTTCGTGCGCGCCGCCCCGGATCGGGTGCAGGGGTTGGTCGACGCGCTGGCGCTGTCGCAACTGGGGCTCGCGCGGGACCGGCAGGCCGGGGCGAAGGCGCTCACCGGCGGCAAGTACCTGCCGCAGCCGCTGAAGGCGGTGACGAAGGCGTTGAACTACCCGCCCACCGACTACGTCGAGCGCGGCGCGCTGCGCCACCCGGGCTGGGCCGGTCAGCGCATCGGGTTCCAGCCGTTCCCGTTCCCCGGTTTCACCGCCGAGCTCGTCGCGTCCATGCGGGACACGGTCGTCGACGGCGACACCGGGTTCCTCACCGGCCTCCGTCCTGAGGAGGTGCACGGGCAGCTCGTCGACGACCGGTTCGTGCGCAGCAGCCTGGACCGCTTCGGCGGTCTCGGCGCGTTCGGCCTGCCCGACTCCCTACTCCGCCGCGAAGAGGTGAACCCCGCATGATCGCGACTTCCCCGCGCGGAGCCGAGGAGACCGCTCCGCAGTCCTCGACCGACGGGCGGCTGCTGCGCCGCGCCGGCCCGCCGCTGGTCGCGGTCCTGGTCGCCGTCGCGCTGTGGTGGCTGGTGACCGACGTGCTCACCGGCGACCGCTTGCTGTCCTCGTTCGCCCCGCAGCACGCGGTGCCCGCCGTGGGCGAGCTGCTGGCGCGGGGCGTGCTGCTGCCGGACGTGGCGGCGAGCCTGTGGCGGCTGCTGCTGGGCATGCTCATCGCCGCCGTCATCGGCATCCCGGTGGGGCTGCTGGTGGGGTCGCTGGACGTGGTGGAACGCGCCACCCGCCCGGTGTTCCAGTTCCTGCGGATGATCTCGCCGCTGTCCTGGGCGCCGATCGCGGTGGCCGTGTTCGGCATCGGCCACCGGCCGGTGACGTTCCTGGTCGCGGCGGCGGCCGTGTGGCCGATCGTGCTCAACACGGCGGCGGGCGTGCACGCCGTGTCCCCCGGCCACCTCCAGGTGGCGCGCTCGCTCGGCGCGAGCCGGTTCGAAGTGCTCACCAGCGTGGTGCTGCCGACCGCGCGCGGCCACGTGCTGACCGGGCTGCGGCTGGCGCTGGGCATCGCGTGGGTCGTGCTGGTGCCCGCGGAGATGCTGGGCGTGGATTCCGGGCTGGGCTACCAGATCCTGAACTCCCGCGATCAGCTCGCCTACGACCAGGTGATGGCGGTGATCCTGGTGATCGGCGTGCTCGGCTACGCCCTCGACGCCCTCGCCCGCACCGTCCTGCGCCCCCGCCGGGGCTGATGGCGGGGCGGCGCGCCGACGTCTCCTGGAGGTCGCGCGCCGCCGTCGAGTCCGTCGCCGCCGCGCACGAGACGCTGCCGCGGGCCCGCACGCCCCATCCGATCCGGGCCGACTGCGCCCACCGGCCGGACCGCGCGCACGTCGAGCTGATCCGTTCCCCGGCCAGCCGATGATCTTCGGCTTTCGCGGACGCGGCGGCGTGGGACGATCTCGGAATGACCAGGTCTTCGTGGCGGGGCGCAGGATCGGGGCTGCTGCGGTGGTCGTACGTCGTCGTGGTGGTGCTGCTGCTCGGAGCGGGGCTCGGGCCGGCTCGGGTGGATTCGGGCGTGGTCCGCACGACGACCGTCGTCGACGGCGTGCCGGTCGACCTGGTGCGTCCCGCCGGTCTGAGCGCCGGGAAGGCTCCGGCGGTGGTCGTGGCGCACGGGTACGCCGGGAGCCGTCGGCTGATGGCCGACTGGGGCACGACGCTGGCCCGGTCGGGATTCGTCGTCGCGCTGCCGGACTTCGCCGGGCACGGGGCGAACCGGACGCCGCTGCCCGACGGCTCCGCGCGGGAACCCCGGCTCGCGGCGGACCTGACGGCGACCGTGGGCCTGCTGCGCCGGACGCCGGAGGTCGATCCGGGCCGGATCGGACTCGCCGGGCATTCCATGGGAGCGGGGGCGGTGCACCGGTTCGCCGCGGAACATCCGGAGATCGCGGCGACGGTGGCGATCTCGCTGCCCGGCGCCGGCGCCCCGCCCCAGGACCCGGCGCTGCCGGAGGACCTGCTCCTGCTCACCGGACGGTACGAGTTCCCGGCGTTCCACCGGGCGTCCGAGGACGCGCGGCGGCACCCTTTTCCCGGCTCGCTCGGCGGAGATCCCGCGGTGGACAACGCTCGGCGGGCCCGCACCGTCGACGGCACCGAGCACATCACGATCCTCTTCGCGCCTCAGGCGCATGCGGAAGCCGCGAGTTGGCTGCGCGCGTCGCTGCACGCCACCACCGCACCGGTCGGGAACGCGGCCGGTGAACGGGTGCTCGCCGCCGCGCTGCTCTGGGGGGCTTTCGCGATCGGCTTCCTGCCCTTCGCGCGCATGCTCTTCCGCCCGGCGCCTTCGGATGGAGCGCGTGCGGCTGGGCCGACTCGGATCGCCGGTGCGGTCGCGGCCGGAACCGCCATCGCCGTCGCCGGTTCCGCGCTGGTCCCGGCCGGATGGTCGCCGCTGGCGGTCGGCGGCGAGGTCGGCTGGTTCCTCGCGCTGTTCGGGCTCGGCAGCGGACTCGCGTTCACACTGGTCGCACCGGAACCTGTCCGATGTGGACGACCGCGCACGCCGTGGAGGTCGGCGGCGGTCACCTGCTACGCGGTGCTCGCGGTCGCCGTGCCCATCGGATTCGGCCTGGCCGAGCCGATCCCGCACGGTCCGCGCTGGTGGTGGGCACCGCTGGTCGTCGCCTGCTGCGGTGTCGCCTGCGCGGCGGCGGAGTTCCTGGTCCGCGGCCTGCACGGGTGGCGACGGGACGGCGCGCGGGCGGCGGCGCTGGGCGCCGCGCTGCTCGGCATCGGCTTCGCGGCGATCGCGGGCGTCCTGCCGAGCTTCGTGCTGCTGATCGCGCCGCTGCTCGGGGCGTTGCTGCTCTGGCACCTCGCCTGGGCCGCGCTCCTCGCCAGGAGCAGCGCCCCGTGGTGGCTCCCCGCCGTCGTGGGCGGCGTGCTCCTCGGCTGGCCGCTGGCCGCGGTGAGCCCCCTCATGTGAGCGAACGGAGCGCGGAACCCGCCCTGCCGTCGCAGGCCCCGGTGCGGCCGATCGCCGCCCCGCGATCAGGGGCACGCGCCGCCGCGTACCGGCTCGACCAGTCATCTCGGACCGGGGCAGCACGGCAGCAGGTCGGTCCGCGCAAGAGGAACAGGGGCTCACCGCCCGCGAACCCCGGCCATGGACGCGACACGCCTCCGTCCCATCGGGACGGAGGCGTGTCACCTCAGGTGTTCGTCAGACGACGCCGAGGGCCAGCATCGCGTCGGCGACCTTGGTGAACCCGGCGATGTTGGCACCCGCGATGTAGTTGCCGGGGGTGTCGTACTCGTCGGCGGTCTGCAGGCAGCGCTCGTGGATGCCGCGCATGATCTCTTCGAGGCGCTGCTCGGTGTGCTCGAACTTCCACGAGTCGCGGGAAGCGTTCTGCTGCATCTCCAGCGCGCTCGTGGCGACACCGCCCGCGTTCGCAGCCTTGCCCGGCGCGAACTTCACCCCGGCCTCGTTGAGGAACTTGATGCCCTCCGGCGTGGTGGGCATGTTCGCGCCCTCCGCGACGATCTTGCAGCCGTTGCGGACCAGTTCGGCGGCGTGGTCGGCGTCGAGCTCGTTCTGGGTGGCGCAAGGCAGCGCGATGTCGCACGGCACCTCCCAGGCCGTGCGCCCGGCCACGAACCGCACCTCGGAGCCGCGCGCCTTGGCGTACTCCTCGATCCGGTCGCGGCGCACCTCCTTGATCTCCTGCAGCAGCGCGACGTCGACGCCCTTCTCGTCCACGACGTAGCCGCTGGAGTCCGAACACGCCACGACGGTCCCGCCCAGCTGGTGGACCTTCTCGATGGCGAACTGCGCGACGTTGCCGGAACCGGAGACGACGACCTTCTTGCCCTCGAAGGAATCCCCGGATGTCTTCAGGATCTCGTCGACGAAGAACACCGTGCCGTAGCCGGTGGCCTCCGGGCGCACCTGGGAACCGCCCCAGGTCAGACCCTTGCCGGTGAGCACACCGGACTCGTAGCGGTTGGTGATGCGCTTGTACTGGCCGAACAGGAAGCCGATCTCGCGCCCACCGACGCCGGTGTCGCCCGCGGGGACATCGGTGTACTCGCCGATGTGCCGGTACAGCTCGGTCATGAAGGACTGGCAGAAGCGCATGACCTCGCCATCGGATCGACCCTTCGGGTCGAAGTCCGAGCCGCCCTTGCCGCCGCCGATCGGCATCCCGGTCAGCGAGTTCTTGAAGATCTGCTCGAAACCGAGGAACTTGACGATGCCCAGGTAGACGCTGGGGTGGAACCGCAGCCCGCCCTTGTACGGCCCGAGGGCCGAGTTGAACTCGACGCGGAAGCCGCGGTTGATCTGCACCGAGCCCTTGTCGTCCACCCACGGCACCCGGAAGATGATCTGCCGCTCCGGCTCGCACAGCCGGCGGATGACCTCGGCGTCGACGTACTGCGGGTGCTTCGCGACGACGGGGCGGAGGCTGTCGAGGACTTCGAGCACCGCCTGGTGGAACTCGTCCTCACCGGGGTTGCGGTGCAGCACCTCGTCGTAGATGTCCTGCAGCTTCTCGTCGAGATTCGCCAAGGCTCGCTCCTATCTCGGCTGATCACCCGGCTCGGCGGTCAACATCGGCGTGAAACCTGGTGAGCCCTGCCCGCGACCAGCGTTGTTCCGGCGGCCCGCTACCGCCTCCGCGAGACCCTATCTCGGTCTCCGAGACCGCGAACGCCTTCTGAATCCGCCCCGAGCCCGTCTCGCGTCCCGTTCCACCCGGCCACGTGCCCCACTCCGGGAACGGGGGAAAAGGGGCGTGTGCGCGGGTTTCCGGCATGTTTCCGGCACGTTGCGGCGGAGTGGCACCGCGAGCGGGCCCGGCCGAGTTCGCCGCCGCGGAACCAGCGATGGTCTTTACCAGTGGTTTTGCTCACCCGTGGCCCTACTCACAGGAAAGATCACTCGTCGCGTCCGGCGCGGAACCCACCGCAGCGGGCTCCGCGCCGGACGGTCACGCCCCGATCGGCTCGCGCGGCGCGGGAGCACGGCGCCGCAGCGCGACGGCCGCGCCCAGCACCAGCAGGTTCACCGCCAGGCCCGTCAGGCCCGAGTTGACGCCGAACGGGCTCACGCCGAGCAGCGCCGCGCCCAGCACGACGCACTCCCCCGCGATCAACCCGGCCAGCACCGCCGACGACCGCACCGGGACCGGTTCGCGCAACGCCAGCAGGTTCGCCGGCGCCAGCTGGATCATGCCGCTGTAGGTCAGCAGGTACAGGTCGGCCATCAGGTCGGGCCGCCCCAGCGTCAACGCCAGCACCAGCACCGACACCACCGCCGCGGTGATCCGGCTCGCCCGCAGCCGCGCCTGCTCCGGCACTCCGCTGGGCACCAGGTTGCTCGACACCAGCGTCGCCACGCAGATCAAGCCGCCCGCCGCGGGCACCATCGCGCAGGCCGCGCCGCCGATGAGCACCACCGCCAGCAACCACGGCGGCAACGTCGCCTGCGCCAAGCTCAGCAGCGCGGCGTTCTCGTCCCCGGCCCGGGTCGTGGCGTCCGCGACGGCGTAGAAGCCCACCATGACGGGGATCGCGACGGCCATCGTGTACAGCGGCAGGAACACGTGGTTGGACGCCACCGCCTTCGAGGACCGGCCGGACAGCACCGCGGGCCAGCTCGACGGCAACGTCATGCACCCGAAACCGGCCGCGCTGACCAGGATGCTCGTCACGTACCAGGCCGTTCCGTAGGTGCCGGACGGCTGGATGACGAGCAGCTCCCGCGCGCCCTGGAACACGGCGGTGAACAGCCCGCCCTCCGGCTGCCGCGCCAGCAGCACCCCACCGGCGATGACGACGAGCGCGACCACCATCAGCACGTCCTTCAAGTAGGACGTCGCCGCCACCCCGTGCAGGCCCGACCACAGCACGAACAGCAGGATCAGCAGCATCGCCACCACGATGCTCACCGTTCCCGACGACTCGTCGCCGGTCATGAACGACACGATCGTGCCCAGCCCCACCAGCTGGACCTGGATGACGGGCATGAAGAACACGATCGCCAGCACCGCCGTCAACCCGCCCAGCAGCGGGCTGCCGAAGCGGTGGCGCAGGAAGTCCGAGTTCGTCCGGTAGCCGTGGCGCTTGCCCAGCCGCCACACCAGCGGGCCCACCAGGAACATCCCCACGTAGCCGAGCACCAGGTACGACGGCATGTACATCGCGGCGACCCCGCCGCCGAGCACCATCCCGGACATGCCGAGGAACGTGAAGGTCGTGAAGATCTCCCCGGCCTGCAGGAAGAACGTGGCCACGGCACCGAAGCGGCGCCCTCCGACGGTCCAGGCCGCCAGGTCGAACCCGCCGCCGAGCCTGCCGAGCAGGCCGACGACGGCGATCAGCACCAGGCCGATCAACGCGATCGCGATCATGCCCGGCCCTCCCGTCCCGCGGGGTCGGCGGCAGGATCCGGGGCGTCGGCCTCGGCCGGGTCGTCGTCGCCGATCAGCCCGGCGCGCTCCTCGCGGCGCAGCACCCACGCCAGCAGCAGGCTGGTGAGCACGCACCACGCGCACACCCACACCACCACCGACGGCAGCCCGAACCACGGCGTCGCGGCGTTGACGAACGGGAAGAACGGCGTCCCGAGCAGCGCGACGACCGGTAACAGCAGCACCACGTGGAAGGGCCTCATCGACGACCTCGCCCTCGGTCGCGATCGACCCGACTCATCCCGGGCGACGGCCCGCTCCCACCCTGTCCGCTCACGTCAGCCTCCTAGGCAGGTGACCGTTCCCGCCCGCGATCGTCGCGGGTCGAGCGGACACCGTGCGCAGGACACGCTAAGAACCCCGGCCCCCGGAGGCAACGCCCTTCCGCGGCCCGCGCGAGTAACGCCGCACACGCCCGCCCCCGCGAAGCGAACGGACCGTCCGACCAATCCCCTTGGACGAACGGTCCGCTCACCCACGAACCAACCGAGTCAACGGACCCTCCGACCAATCCCCTTGGACAAGCGGTCCGTTCGCTCGGGGTGGTGTCAGGTGAGCGGGGGCACGGGGGTGGCGAGGGTGCCGTCGGTCATGAAGCGGTCGAGGTTGTGGAAGGTGAGCTCGCCCATGGCCTGCCGGGTCTCGTGGGTGGCGCTGGCGATGTGCGGGAGCAGCAGGACGTTGTCCAGCTCCAGCAGCGGGGCGGGCACGTTCGGCTCGTCGGCGAAGACGTCCAGGGCGGCGCCCGCGATCCGGCCTTCGGCGAGCGCCGAGACCAGGGCCGGCTCGTCGACGACGCTGCCGCGGGCGATGTTGACGAGGTAGCCGCGCGGTCCGAGCGCGTCGAGCACGTCGGCGGAGACCAGGTTCCGCGTCCCGGCGCCGCCGGAGGTGGCGACCACCAGCACGTCGGCGCCGTCGGCCAACGCACGGGGCGAGTCGGCGTAGCGGTGGCGGACACCGTCGACGGGACGCCGCGAGTGGTAGCTGATCTCGGCGTCGAAGCCTTCCAACCGGCGGGCGATGGCCTGCCCGATGCGGCCGAGCCCGAGGATGCCGACGCGCTTGCCGCTGACCTTGGTGCGCAGTCCGAACCCGTTCGGCACCCACTCGCCCGCGCGCACGTAGCGGTCGGCCGCGGCGAGACCGCGCAGCACGTCGATGAGCCCGCCCACGGCGAGGTCGGCGACGCAGTCGGTGAGGACGTCGGGCGTGTTGCTCACGTCGATGCCGCGGGCGCGGGCGCGCGCCACGTCGGTGGTCTCGTAGCCGACTCCGAAGTGGACGATCGCGCCGAGCTTCGGCAGCGCGTCCATGAGTTCACGGCTCACCCCGACGCGCGCGCTGGTCACCGCGGCCACCACCTCGGAGCCGTGTTCGGCGAGGTAGCGGGCCGAGTCGGGCTGCTCGGCGAGGCGCACCACCTCGTAGTGGGCCGCGAGGGACTCCTCCAGCGACGGCAGCAGCGGGCAGACCTGCAGGACGGTGCCGTGCGGGGCGGACTGGGGCATGCGGAACTCCTCGTGCTGCCCGGCGCTCGTGGTGCTCGCGCTTCGCCGGGAGGTGGGCGGCTGCTGGCGAGCCTAGGTCGGCGGTGATGCCGGATCTAACACCGATCCGGCATCCGCCGATACCTTTTCTGACTTCGTCCGGTGGGTTCGATGCCTGGCGGCCGGAGGCGGCCCGGATCGACGCCCGGCCCGCCGATCACGCGGTCCCGCACCGCGCGGGGGCGTCGACGGACGGGCCTTGACCTCCACTGATACCGCTCGGCGAACGATCAGGAATGCAGGCAGCCAGGCAGGATCGCAGCACTCCGGAAACTCGCGCCGGCCGCTGCGGAAGCGGACCCGGAGCGGCGTCGCGGGTGTATTGACGGTCACGTTCGACACGCCTAAGTTCCGTCTACACATGCAGACCGATTGCACGTTTATAGACAGCTCGGCGTTCCAGCACCGGGTGAACGTGTCGCCGGGAGCGAACGACCAGAGGACCCCGGAGAGACGATGCTGTCTTCCGCACCTGCCGCGACCGGGCCGCGCCCCGGCTCACCCGACCGCCCCCGGCGCGCGCCCCTCCGGAAGTTCCTGCGCCGCGCCGTCGTGCTCACCACCGCCGCGGCGACGCTGTCGGGGTGCGCGGTCGCCAACAGCGACTCCACCGGCGACGCGGGTGCGGCCGACGGCGCCACGCTGCGCATCGTGCTCACCCAGGAACCGCCGACGCTCGAACCGTGCGAGTCCTCGCTGACCTCCACCGGAGTGGTGGTGCGCTCCAACATCAGCGAACCGCTGATCGAGCGCGACCCGACCTCCGGCGCGCTGCGGCCACTGCTGTCGACCGGCTGGCGTCAGAGCTCCCCCACCACGTGGACGTTCACCACCCGCCCCGGAGTGCGGTTCCACGACGGGCGCCCGTTCACCGCGGAGGACGCCGCGTTCTCCATCGACCGCGCCGTGAACTCCGACCTGGCGTGCAACGTGGACGGTTACGTCTTCGAGGGCCGCGACCTCGGCGCGCGGGCCGACGACGCGAACACCCTCACCGTCACCACGGCCGAACCGGACCCGATCCTGCCGCTGCGGCTGAGCTTCGTGGAGATCGTGCCGCGCGGCACCAGCACCGCGGCGAAGGTGCGCGAACCCGTCGGCACCGGCCCCTACTCGATCGCCGACTGGCAGACCGGCGTGTCCATCTCGTTGCGCCGCAACGACGACTACTGGGGCCCGCGGCCCGCGTTCCCCGCCGCGCGCTACGTGTGGCGCGGCGAGTCGAGCGTGCGCGCCGCGATGGTCACGAAGGGCGAGGCCGACATCGCCGCCGGATTGGACCCGGAGGACGCCGACGCGGACCACTCCGTCGCGTACCCGAACAACGAGACCACCGCGCTGCGCCTCGACGGCCGGGAGGCACCGCTCGACGACATCCGGGTGCGCACCGCGATCGGGCTCGCCATCGACCGGCGGGGGATCACCGACGCGCTGCTCGACGGCCTCGCCGAGCCCGCCGCGCAACTGGTGCCCGAAGGCGTCGTCGGCTTCAACCCGGCGATGACCGCGCCACCGCCCGACCCGGAGGCCGCGCGGCGCCTGGTCGCCGAGGCCGCCGCCGACGGCGTGCCGGTGGACCGACCGATCACGCTCATCGCCCGCAACGCCCAGTTCCCCCGGGTCTCCGAAACGGCCGAAGCGCTGCAGTACCAGCTCAACCAGGTCGGCCTGCGGGTGCGGATCCAGCTGGCCGACACCGCCGAGCACCTCCAGTACCAGCTGCGCCCGATGCCGGTGGACGCCGGACCGGTGGCGCTGCTGATCATGCACGGCAACCAGGCCGGGGACGCCGCGTTCACCACCAGCCAGTACCTGCTCAGCGACGGGCCGCAGTCCAACTTCGGCACGCCCGAGCTCGACGAGCGCATCGCCCGCGCCGACGGGCTCTCCGGCCGGGCCCGGCAGGACGCGTTCGCCGCGATCTTCGCCGCCGAGCGGGAGACGGTGGCGCAGTACGCCTACCTCGCGCACATGCGCGGACTGCTGGGCATCGCGAAGTCCGTGCGCTACGAACCGAACTCCGCCACCGGTGACGAACTGCGGCTCGCCGCCGTCACCCCCGCCGACGGGCAGGTCCGCTGATATGACGACCTTCCTGCGCAAGCGCATCGTCTCCAGCGCGATCCCGCTGGTCGTGGTGGTGCTGGGCGTGTTCTGCCTGGCCCGGCTCACCGGCAGTCCGGTGAACCTGTACCTGCCGCTGAGCGCGACCGTCGAGCAGCGCGCCGAGTTCGCCGCCGAGCACGGCTTCGACCAGCCGGTCCTGGTGCAGCTGTGGGACTACGTGCTCGGAGCGCTACGGCTGGACTTCGGCGAGTCGCTGCGCACCGGGCAGGGCGCCGGCGAGATGGTGCTCGCCGCGTTCCCCGCGACCTTGCAGCTCGCGGCCGTCACGATGCTCATCGCGATCGCGGGGGCGGTGCTGATCGGCAGCCTCGCCGCGTACCGGCCGAACTCGCCCGCCGACCGGACCGCGAGCTTCCTGTCGATGACCGCCGCCAGCATCCCGGACTTCTGGTTCGCGATCATGGGCGTGCTCGTGTTCGGGGTGAGCCTGGCGCTGCTGCCGACGTCCGGCGTCGACGGTGGCGCCGAGGTGTGGGTGCTGCCCATCGCGACGCTGCTGATCCGGCCGTTCGGCGTGCTGGTGCAGGTGGTGCGCGGGGCGATGGTGGCGGCGCTGTCGGCGCCCTACGTGAAGCTGGCGCGCAGCAAGGGAGCCGGTGAGCGGCGCGTCGTGTTCGGGCACGCGCTGCGCAACGCGACGGTGCCCGCGCTGACCGTGGCGGGCGACCTGACGATCGGCCTCGTCAACGGCGCCGTCGTGGTGGAGACGATCTTCGGCTGGCCGGGCATCGGCAAGCTGATGATCGACTCGATCCTGCAGCGCGACTTCGCGGTGCTGCAGGCGGCCGTGCTGCTGACCGCCGTGACGATCTTCGCCCTGAACATCCTCATCGACGTCTGCTACGCGCTGCTCGACCCGCGCGTGCGCCAGACCGCACCGGCGTGAGGAGTTCCGCAATGACCTGCACGAGTGCCCGGGAAGCAGAACTCCCCCGCCGCAGGATCGGCTTCACCTGCGGCCCCGCCGTCCGCACGGGGAAGCCGCCGAGGCCCCGCCGGTGCTCCGGCCGCGTGCGCGGCCACCGCTCGGCGTCCCCGCCACCGGCGGGACCACGAGCAGCGTCATCCCGTGCGCACGCCCACCTGGCCGCCGCAGCACCGCCGAGTCGGAGGAAACGACGATGACCACTGCCGAAATCCCGGCCGCCGCGTCCCGGCGACCGCCGCGCTGGTGGACGCTGCTGGGCAAGGACCGGACGGCGGCCGTGGCCGCCGCGCTCCTGGGGCTCGTGCTGGTCACCGCCGTGTTCGGGCCGCTGCTGCTGGGCGACGCGGCCGTGCGCCAGGACCTGCGCGCGTCGCTGCTGGCGCCGTCGTTCGACCACGGTGTCACCGGCCTGCTCGGCACCGACGTGCTGGGGCGCAGCGTGCTCGCCCGGCTCGTCGAGGCCGCCGGGACCACGTTGTCCATCGCCGTGCCAGCGGTGCTGTGCTCGTTGCTGCTGGGTTCCGCGGTAGGCATGTGGGCGGGATTCCACGGCGGCAGGCGGGAGAACGTCGCGATGCGCGTCGCCGACGTGATCCTGAGCTTCCCGTCGCTGCTGCTGGCGGTGGTGGTGCTGTACGTGTTCGCGCCGAGCGCGGCGAACATCGTGCTCATCATCGCGCTGGCCCGCATCCCCGTGTACCTGCGCACCGCCCGCGCCGAGGCCGCGGAGCTCAAGAGCCGGTTGTTCGTGGACGCGGCGCGCACGTTCGGCACCGGCAGCGGCCCGACGATCTACCGGCACGTCCTGCCGATCGCGATGCCGACGCTGCTCACGGTGGCCGCCACCGACTTCTGCTTCGTGATGCTCACCGAGTCCTCGCTGAGCTTCCTCGGCATCGGCATCCAGCCGCCGGAGGTCAGCTGGGGCCTGATGGTGGCGCAGGGCCGTCAATACCTGCAGACGGCCTGGTGGATCGCGGTGCTGCCGGGCCTGGCGATCGTGGTGACCACGGTGTCGGCGACGGTGCTGGCGGCGTGGGTGCGGCTGGCGACGGATCCGGCGCAGCGCTGGCGGCTCACGCTGCCGCGCGCGAAGGAGGACCGATCTGCGCGGGGATCGAAATCCGGCGGAAATCCTTCCCGCGCAACGACTTCGGCCCTCGGGAACGCCGGTGGCCAACGCATCGCGGCGGAGTCCGACGTGGCGGACTCGGCCCCGGGGACGAGCGCGGGGCGGACGGCGGAGCACGGCACGGCGGACGGCGGCCCGCAGGCCGCGCTGGCGGTCGAGGACCTCACCGTGGACCTGCGCACCCCGCACGCGACGGTGCGCGCCGTCGACCACGTCGGATTCTCCGTCCACAAGGGACGAACGTTGGCGCTGCTCGGCGAGTCCGGCTGCGGGAAGTCGATGACCGCGCAGGCGATCGTCGGCCTGCTCGACCCGGTCGCGCGGGTCGCCGGCGGTTCCGTGCGGATCGCCGGGACCGACGTGCTCCGGCTCGACGCCGCCGCCCGCCGCAAGCTCGCCGGGCCGACGCTGTCCATCGTGTTCCAGGACGCGCTCACCGCGCTCAACCCCGTGCAGCCGGTCGGCAGGCAGCTCGCCGAACCGTTCCGGATCCACCGGGGCCTGTCGCGGCGCGAGGCCCGGGAGAAGGCCGTGGAGCTGATGGAGGTCGTCGGCATCCCCGAGCCGCGCGCCCGCGCGCGCTCCTACCCGCACCAGTTCTCCGGTGGGATGCGGCAGCGGCTGCTCATCGCGATGGCCGTGGCCCTGGAGCCGGACGTGCTGCTGGCCGACGAGCCGACCACGGCGCTCGACGTGACGGTGCAGGCTCAGATCATGCGGCTGCTGCGGGATCTGCAGGTGCGCCACGACATGGCGCTGGTGCTCATCACGCACGACCTGGCCGTCGTCGCCGAGCACGCCGACGACGTGGCGATCATGTACGCGGGCACCGTGGTGGAGACCGGCCCGGTCGCCGAGGTCTTCGCGCACCCGCGCCACCCGTACACCAAGGGCCTGCTCGACTCGGTGCCCGAGCACGCCGAGAAGGGCGGTCCGCTGCCCGCCGTGCCCGGCAGCCCGCCGGAGCTCGGCGCCATCCCCGCGGGCTGCGCGTTCCAGGCCCGCTGCCCGATGACCCGCGACCGCTGCACCGAGCAGCGCCCCGTCCTGACCGCCATCGGCGACTCCCGCGCCGCCGCCTGCCACTTCACCGAGGAGCTCACCCATGCCTGAGCCGCTGCTGGAGGTTTCCGGGCTGCGCAAGACGTTCCGGGTGGCGCGCGGGGCCCGGCTCACCGCGCTCGACGGCGTGGACCTCCGGGTGGGGCGCGGCGAGACGCTCGGCCTGGTCGGCGAGTCCGGCTGCGGCAAGTCGACGCTCGCCCGGGTGCTGCTGATGCTGGAGCGCCCCGACGAGGGTGCGGTGCGCTTCGCCGGGACGGACCCGTTCTCGTTGCGCGGCAAGGAGTTGCTGGCGTGGCGGCGACGGGTGCAGATGGTGTTCCAGGACCCGTTCGCCTCGCTGAACTCGCGGATGACGGCCGCCGACCTCATCGGCGAGCCGTGGCGCACGCACCGCGACGCCGCGCCCACCGGCCCCGCGAAGGACGCCCGGATCCGGGAGCTGCTGGACCTGGTGGGGTTGCGCGCGGGCGACGCCCACCGCTACCCGAACGAGTTCTCCGGCGGCCAGCGGCAGCGCCTCGGCATCGCCCGCGCGCTGGCGCTCGGCCCGGACCTGATCGTGTGCGACGAACCGGTCTCCGCGCTGGACCTGTCGGTGCAGGCCCAGGTGCTGAACCTGCTGGCGGAGCTGCAGCAGCGGCTCGGCGTGTCGTACGTGTTCATCTCGCACGACCTGTCGGTGGTGCGCCACGTCGCCGACCGGGTGTCGGTGATGTACCTCGGCAAGATCATCGAGCAGGGCCGCACCTCGGACGTCTTCGACCGGCCGCTGCACCCGTACACTGCCGCGTTGATGTCCGCGGCACCGAAGCTCAGCCCCGCGCCGGGATCCGAGCGGATCTTGCTCGGCGGCGAGATCCCGTCCCCGCTGAACCCGCCCTCGGGCTGCCGGTTCCGCACCCGCTGCCACCACGCCACCGACCGCTGCGCGGCCGAAGCGCCCGCCGTGGTGCGCCGCGGCGGCGTGGGCTGCGAACCGCACGAAGGCCGGTGCCACTTCCCGCTGACGCCCGCATGAGCGGCGGCGTGTTCGCGGCGCTGTGCGTCGTGGTGCTCGTCGGCGCGCTGCTGCAGGTGTCGATCGGGTTCGGGCTGGGCATGCTCGCGGCCCCCGTCCTCGCGCTGCTCGCGCCGGAGCTGCTGCCCGCGGTGGTGGTGCTGCTCGCGGCGGCGGTGACCGGGGCGGTGGTGCTGCTGGAAGGCGAGCACCTCGACGTGCGCGGCACCGCGTGGGCACTGCTCGGCCGCGTTCCCGGAGTGGCCGCCGGGGCCGTCCTGGTGGCGCTGCTGCCCGCGCGCGCCCTCGCGCTGTGCGTGGCGGCCGTGGTGGCGCTCGGCGTGCTCGCGTCCTGGTGGGGCTTCACCCCGCACCCGACGCGGCGCGCGGTGATGGTGGCGGGCCTGGCTTCCGGCCTGATGGCGACCACCACGGCCATCGGCGGGCCGCCGATGGCGATGGTGTGGCAGCGGTTGGCCGGCCCGCGGCTGCGCAGCACGATGAGCGCGTACTTCCTGCTCGGTTCGATGATGACCTTCGCCGGGCTGTGCCTGGCCGGGGTGGTGACCGCGGAGAGCCTGCGCTACGCGGTGCTGCTCGCTCCCGCCGCGGCGGTGGGCGTGCTGCTGGCCCGCCCGCTGGCCGCGCACCTCGACCTGGCCCGCACCCGGAACCTCGCGATGCTGCTGTCCCTCGCGGGCGCCGCCACCCTCACCGCCCAGCAGCTCACGTAGCGGGGCCGAGCGCCCCTCGCCCGATACGCTGCGAAGCGAAAGCACCGACGAGCCCTCCGGCCGAGGAGTCCCGTGGACGACACCGCGAGCACGGCTCCCCGGGGAGAGCGCTTCGTCGTCCCGGGCGGCGCGATGCTGCTGCACCGGTCCGGCACCGGCGGCCCGCCCGTGGTGTTCCTCGCCGGTGGCGGGATGTCCGGGCTGTACTACTGGAACGTGCACGACCTCGTCGCGGAGTTCACCACCAGCGTGCTCCACGACCGGCTCGGCCTGGGTTGGAGCGACGCGGTCGAGCTCCCGCGCACCGGCGCCCAGGTGACCGACGACCTGCGCGAACTGCTGCGCGCGGCGAACGTGCCCGGCCCGTACGTGCTGGTCGGGCACTCGCTCGGCGGTCTGCACGCGCGGCTCTACGCGAAGCGCTTCCCCGCTGAGATCGCCGGGCTGGTCCTGCTGGACCCCACGCACGAGGACATCGCCGACTACCTGCCGGAGCAGCAGGCCCGGCGGCTGCGGAACCGGAATCCGGACGTCCCGGATCCGCCCGCCGAGCAGGTGTCCGCGATGCGCTCCGCGTACCGGGCGGCGTTCGAGCGCGCGCTCGCCGATTGGCCCGCCGCGATCCGGGAACCGCTGCTGGACCGGGGATTCGGCGACGAGGGCTACCGGCGATCGCTGCGGGAACCGAGGAACCTGCCGCTGCTCTTCGACGAAGTCCGCGCGGCCGGTCCCGAGCCCGACGTGCCGCTGATGGTCCTGTCCGCCATGGGACCCGATCCGATCGCCGACGAGCTCGCACCGCCCGGATCGCGGGACGCCGCCGAATCCGGCCGGGCCAAGCACCGGCTCTACTCGGACCTGGCCGCGGCACGCCCCCGAGCCGAGATCCGGCGGCTGGACGACGCCGGGCATTCGAACCTCACCTGGAGCCTGCCGGACGCGGTCGTGCGCGCGATCCGGGACGTCCTGGCCCGCTGACCTGACGGCCCCGGTGGTGGGCCGAGCGCGCGAAAACCCCGCTGCGCAGCGGAAATCGCTCGGTCTCGCCATCGCGCAGACCGAACAGGTTACTCGTGCGTAATGAGATCGTCGAGGAGTTCCACGTCCCGTTTCGGCGATCTACACTTCCGTCCTCGCACGGCTGTGATCAGCGACGATCTCGCCGACACGGCACCTGTTCCGACCCACCGCCCGTTGCCTCCCACGCCGGAGACGGCCCGGCTCGCACCGACGATCCCGAACCCCGCACCCACCGGGATTCGCGACCGTTTACATCGGTCAGGAAGGCGCACGACGGCGTGCGCGCTCAACGAGGAGTCCCCGTGCCACCGATCCCCTCTCCCCGCACTCCGGTCCGCGCGTTCGGCTGGCGCACGCTCGCGGTCGCCGCGGCGCTGGCGCTGGCCGCTCCCTCCGGAGCCGCCGCGGCCACCGCCGAACCGCCGCAGGGCCCACCCGGCGACGAGTTCTACCAACCGCCCGCTCCCCTGCCCGACGGCGTGAACGGCGACGTGATCTGGTGGCGGGAACTGCCGCAGCAGCTGGGCACCAAGGTGTACCTGGTGCTCTACCGCTCCGAATCCGCGACCGGGCAGCCCATCGCCGTCACCGGCCGCGTCCTCGTCCCGACCGCCGAGTGGAGCGGCGAGGGCGAGCGGCCGGTCGTGTCGATCGGGAGCGGAACGCGCGGGATCGGGGACGATTGCGCGCCGTCGAAGTTCCAACCGGACTACGAACGTCCGCTGGTGGAGCCGATGCTCCAGCGGGGCTGGGCGGTGGCGATCACCGACTACGAAGGGCTCGGCACTCCGGGGACGCATCCTTACGTGGTCGGACGATCCGAAGGCCGCAGCGTGATCGACGCGGCGCGCGCCGCCACCAGGCTGCCCGCCGCCGGGTTGAGCCCGGACGGTCCGGTCGCGTTCTCCGGGTACTCGCAGGGCGGCGGCGCCGCGGCCTGGGCCGGTGAGCTGGCGCCGGAGTACGCGCCGAACATGGATGTCGTGGGCGTGGCCGCGGGCGGGAACCCGGCCGATCTGGCGGCGGTGTCGACCTTCTTGGACGGCGGCGTCGGGTTCGGTTTCGCGATGCTCACCGCCGCCGGTTTCGACGCGGCGTACTCGGAGCTGGACCTGATGTCGTTCCTCAACGACAAGGGGAAGGAGACCTTCGAGAAGGAGCAGGACGCCTGCGTGGACGCGGTGTTCGGGCACGCCTTCGAGCGCTTGGAGGACTACACGACGCACAGCCCGCTGGAGGATCCGCGCTGGCAGGCGCGGCTGGCGGAGAACTCGCTCGGGTCGCGCCCGCAGCAGGCGCCGATCTACCTGTTCCACGGCACGCACGACGAGATCCTCCCGCGCGACCAGGCCGAAGAACTCCGCGACCAGTACTGCGCGGCGGGCTCCGAGGTCACCTGGCGCACCTTCCCCGGTGAGCACGTGAGCACGCTGCTCACCGGCGCGGGCTCCGCGATCGACTACCTCGCCGACCGCTTCGACGGCGAAGCACCGGAATCCGACTGCTGACCGCCCGTCCTTGATCTCGTCGCGCCGGGCGAGCGACCCGCTGCGCAGGCCGAGATCGAAGACGGCTTCCGGGACACCCGGCCGGGCCGCTGCCCTGAGGGCGGCCCGGCCGGTCGGCGGCGGTGCGCGGGCCGCGTCAGGACTTCGCCCCTTCGACCTCGCGTTCCGCCTCCAGCGCGAGGTCGCCTTCGGAACGCCGTGCGGGTCGTTTCGAGCGCGCCCTCCCCGCGGTCAGCACCCAGACGGTGGCCAGCACGATCGCGCAGCCCGCGGATTGCAGCGGCGTCGGAACGTCGCCGAGCCAGATGATCCCGATCAGCACCGCGCCGATCGGCTGCAGCAGCAGCAACGTCGACGACAGCGCCGGAGCCAACCTGGGCAGCGCCGCGCCCACCAGGAGCCAGCCGACCGCCTGCCCGAACAGCGCGACCAGCACCAGGCAGACCCACGTCCGCGGCGCGAGGTCGACCTCGATGCCGGACGTGAACAAGCCGGTGATCGCGGCCATCGCGGCGGCGGCGAACGTCGCCAGGAACACCGGGGCGACCAGGTACTCCGGCGACCGCACACCGCAATCCCTGGTGAAGTAGAGGTACCCGGAGTAGCCGAGCGCCGCGGCCAGGGCGAGCAGCGTGCCCCGCAACGGCGCGCCTCCCTCCGGGGCGGGGCCGACGACTCCGCCCGCCAACGTCACCGCCACCAGCAGCACCGGGATCGCGACGACGAACCGGCGGGCGAGCGGCGTTCCGGTGATCACCCGCACCACGACGGGGAACAGCACGATCTGCATGTTCACCAGGACGGTCGCGATCCCCGGGCCGACGTCGCCGATGCTCACGTTCCACAGCAGGTAATCCGCGCCGAGGAACGCGCCGCCGAGCAGCGCCATCACGACGAAGCGCCGGTCCGGCAGGCCGTGCCTGCGCACCTCGCGGATCAGCAGCGGCAGCAGCATGAGCAGCGCCAGCGAGCACCGGTAGAACGCCGTGGTCACCGAGGACGTACCGGCCAGCGCGATCAGCGTCGCCGACATCGACAGCGACAACGCCCCCAGCACGACCCACACCACGGGCGCCGTCGACCCCGTCGCGGCGGACTTCCCCCCATCAGCATTCACGGCTTTCACTCTGCCGCCGCAGACTGCTCAGCACTAGTTACTATTTCTCCGATGATCAGATTAGGATCGCTAAGGTGTTGAACTGGGAGCGCCTCCGCGTGCTGGCCGCGGTCGCCGAGCACGGCTCGGTCGGAGCGGCGGCCGCCGCGCTGCACGTCACCGGGCCCGCCATCACGCAGCAGATCCGCAAGCTGGAACGCGAGGCCGGTACCGCGCTGGTCGAGCCGGAGGGGCGCGGGATGCGCCTGACCACGGCCGGCTGGATCGTCGCGGAGGCCGCAGGCGCGGCGGGCGGCAAGATCGCCGCGGCCGAGCACGCGCTGACCGAGCTCGACGGCCGCGCCGTCGGACCGCTGCGCATCGGCGCCCTGCACAGCAGCTTCCGGCTGCTGCTGGCGCCCGCCCTGCACGCGCTCGCGCAGCGCCATCCCGACATCGTGCCCAGCGCGCGCAGCGGCGGCGGGGCGATCGACATGATCCCGCTGCTGCTCAGCCACGACCTCGACGCGGTGATCATCGAGAACTGGTCGCCGCTGCCGATGCGGGTGCCGCCGCGGGTCCAGCTGCACCCGCTCGTCGACCACGACGTGGTGCTCGCCGTCGGTTCCGAGCACCCGCTCGCCTCCCGCGAGCACATCGACCTGGCCGACGTGCGCGACCAGGCCTGGGCCGCGTGCCCGCCCGGAACGGACCACCACGAGGCGCAGCTGCAGATCATGCGCCGCCACGACGTCGAAGTGGACGTCCGGTTCGTCGCCGACGACTTCCCCACCCAGATGACGATCGTCGCGGGCGGCCTGGCGGTGTCACTGGCACCGCGCGCCGCCGTCGAAGGCTTCCCCGGCGTCCGGCTGATCCCCGTCAGCCCCGCCGTCACCCGCACCATCGCCGTCGCGATCCGCGGCGGCCCACCGTCACCCGCCGTCGAAGCCCTCGTCATCGCACTCCGCGAGGTCGTCCGGGTCATCCCCGGCCAAACCCCGACCGACCGCATGTGACACCAGGAACCAGGCGCCTTGATCTTGTCGCCCGGTGAGCGACGCCTTCGGTCGTTTTCCTGTCAGCGGCGAAGCCGCTGAGCAGCGACCACCAGAGCAACCGGCACCGCAGCGGGTTCTCAGCGTTCTTCTCGCGAGGACGGCTTTCTCCCTCGTGGCGGAGCCACTCGGGAAAAAGATCCCGCAGCGAGAAGACACCTGAGGTTCCGCCACCCGACCACCCGAGCAAAACGAGCCCAGGGCCAGTCCCTGCTCAAGCCGGACGGGCCTCTTCCGCTGCTCGTTCGGCTGCTTTTTCCTTGCGCCACTGCTCGTCGTTCTTGCCTTCGCGCCAGTAGCCGGAGATCGACAGGCGATCCTTGGCCACTCCGCACTCGTTGAGCAGGTAACGGCGCAGCTCCCGCACGAATCCGGCCTCGCCGTGCACGAAGGCGTGCACGTCACCGGCCGGGAACTCCGCGTCCCGCACGGCGCCGACGATGTCGTCGCCCGACGAGCGGTGCAGCCAGCGGATCTCCGCGTCGGCCTTGGTGGACAGCGACTGCTGCTCCTCGGCGCCGTCGATCAGGACGAACGCCCGGACCTGGGCTCCGGCGGGCATCGCTTCCAGGGACGCGGCGATCGCGGGCAGCGCGCTCTCGTCCCCGACCAGCAGGTGCCAGTCCGCGGCGGCGTCCGGCGCGTACGCCCCGCCGGGTCCGGCCAGCAGCAGTTCGTCGCCGGGCGCGGCGTTCGCCGCCCACGGCCCGGCGAGCCCGGTGTCTCCGTGGTGGACGAAGTCCAAGGTGAGCTCGCCGGCCTGCCGGTCGTAGTGGCGCACCGTGTAGGTGCGGGTGCTGGGCCACTGCTCGCGGGGCAGTTCGGCGTTGATCACGCCCAGGTCGAACGGCTCCGGGTAGGCCACGCCGTCGACGGGGAAGACCACTTTCACGTACGCGTCGGTGAACTCGTTGGCCTGGAAGGCGCGCAGCCCGTCCCCGCCCGCGACGATGCGGATCATGTGCGGGGTGAGTTGTTCCTTGCGCAGCACTCGCAGCCGCTTGACCGGCCTGGACTTGCCCGCTTGAGCCATCAGCTCTCCTCATCGCGACTGGTTCTCTGAGGCAAGGCTAACCTGATGATGGGGTCCGCTTCACCTCACCCGGGCAGGACCGCCCGAAACGATCAGCGCGTAGCGATCACCGCGAACGGGCCCGCGTCACGCCGGACGAAGGCGGGCGAGTCGAACAGCGCCGGGTCGAACCGCACGTCGTAGACCTGGACGTTGGGCTGGTGCGGGAACGCGTCGTGCGACAGCGTCAGGTGCAGCCCGTCGCTCTCGCGGCGCAGCAGGAACGCGTCCGGAGCGGGGAACGGACTGCGCCGCAGCAGCGCGGACAGCTCGCCGGGACCGCGCGCCGCCGCCCACTCGCGGATCACGGCGGCGCGGTCCTCGTAGGCCGACAGCGGGTTCGCGTAGTGCGGCGTCTCCTGCTGGAAACCCCAGTACGGGGCGAACGACATGATCGGGTGGTAGGTCGTGAGCACCGTGATTTCCGCAGGTGTGCGGCCGGTGAGCTCGCCGAGCGCGGCCGTGAGCTCGTCGTTCCAGGAGCCGGGCAGCGCCGGGTCGGTTCGACGCTGCGCGTTGGCCCCCGTCGGGTAGTAGTCCTGGTAAGCCGGAGCCGCCGATTCGTCCACAGTGGACGCGAGCGCGGTTTCGACGGTGCTCACCGCACCCGCCAGCGGCAGCAGGAGACCGAGCGCCGCGACCTGCCGCCGGAACCGGGCGTCCAGCCGGGTGCTGGCCCAGCCCCACAGGTCGAGCAGCCCCAGCACTCCGGCCACCGCCAGCAGCACCTCCAGCGCGGCCGTGGTCCGGAACGCCAGCAACGTCGTCTGCGCCGCCACCGCCAGCGTCGACAAGCCGAACCACGCGTACACCGAGGCCGTCAGCACCAGCAGCGCCGCCGCGGCCTCGCTGCGCCGGAACGCCAGCACCAGCCAGCAGAAACCGGCCAGGCACAACGCGCCGAACAAGGTCGGTTCGAGGAACGGGAACGGCGGCACCGACTCCGCGGGCAGGTACCGGTTCGCAGCGCCGGCCGATGCGGCACCGCCCAGCTTCGCCAGCACGAACGGCGCCCACACCAGCAGCGCCACCGCCGCCGCGACCGCGCCGATCACCGCGAGCCGCAGCACCGGTCCGCCGACCACGCGGCGCCACGCGCCACCCGCCCGCAGCCGCCGCGCGGCGACCACGGCCGCCATCACCACCAGCACCATCGCCGCGAACGCCAGGTACAGCGCGTAGGTGATCGCCGCGAAGCCCAGGTACAGCCCGATGCCCACCGTCGCGGCCCGGTGCGGATGTTCGCGGCAGCGCAGCACGTGCCAGGCCGCGACCGCGACCGGCACCAGCCACGCCACCGACATCCACGCGTACGGCTCGTCGAAGCCGTGCAGGAACCCGCTGAGCGTGGTGGCGACCGCGCACAGCACGGCGATCCGCCTGCGGACCACGGCGCTCCACAACGTGAACGCGACTCCCGCGGTCACCGCGATCGTCAGCAGCGCGAACGGTTTGAACGCGGCCCACCCCGGCATCCCGGTCAGCTCCGCGAAACGTCCTCCGAGCCAGAACCAGCCCGCCGGGTAGTACGGCGCCAGGCCGGGGTAGTTCATGTCGGCGAGCGCGGGCGAATCGGCGAACCGCGTCAGGTACTGCATCCGGAACATCTGGTCGACCGAGACGCCGCCGTAGTACAGCCGCGTCGGCTCCAGCGGCCACGCCAGCACGGTGGTCGCCAGCGCGGGCAGCGCCACCCACACCGCGGGCAGCCGCAGCGCCGCGGGGACCCGGTCCGCCCAGCGGGCGCCGCCGAGCAGCAGCGCCAGCAGCAGCGCGGCGCAGGCGGTGGCGGCGATCGCGGGGAGCTCGGTGGGGACGCTGAGCCCGAGCCGGGCGATGGGGAACTGCACCGCGAGACTCACGCCGACGGCCACCACCACGACGACCGGGAGTTCACCCGCCAACCGCCCCGGCGACATCCGAAGTGAGCACCCGTGCGCATTCCCTGCGCCACCCGCAGCCGAACTCATGATCAGGTGACCATACGTATCCAGAGATCACCTACAAGGGCCAATAAGACGGACGAACAATACGACGAACGCCCGAACCCGCCACCCCACCCGATGCACGAACCGCCCATCCACGGACAACTTCCACAATTCCGCGGAAATTGCTCAGCCCCGACCAGACTCGAAACCCACCCGCGAACTCGGCGAGGCAACTGCTCAAGTCGGCAGTTCGACCTCTCCCGAAATCCCGCCGGAACGAACCAGGTCCGGCATGGTTCTCGAAGGGGGAGACCGCAGCACCGTCGGGTGCGCACCATCGACCTCGGCTTCCCGAACGCACGGCGCCGGCGGTCGTTGTCCTGTCAGCGGCGAAGCCGCTGAGCAGTGACCACCAAAGCAGGCCGACGACCCGCGGGTTCTCAGGTGCTTCCTCGCGAGGACGGCTTTTTCCCTCGTGGCGGAGCCACTCGGGAAAAAGATCCCGCAGCGAGGAAGCACCTGAGGTTCCGCCACCCGAACCCCTGCTCAAGCCGAGACCGACAGCAGGCGGGCTCAGTTCTCGGCCAGCCAGGCGCAGAGGGCTGCTTGGACGCGGTTGCCCACTTCGAGCGCGGCGAGGATGCGGCTCACGTGCGCCTTCACGGTGCTCTCCCGCATCCCGAGGGCGGTCGCGATCTCGGCGTTGCCGCCGCCCGCAGCCAGCTCGGCCAGCACTTCGCGTTCCCGCGGGGTGAGCCGGTCGATCTTCGCGCGCGCCGCGGCGGCTTCCGCGCCGGTGTCGCGGTGGTAGTGGTCGACGAGCCTGCGCGCCGCCGCCGGGTGCAGCATCGCCTGCCCGTGCGCGACGACCCGCACGGCGCGCACGATCTCGGCGGGTTCGCTGTCCTTGAGCAGGAATCCGGCCGCGCCCGCGGCGAGCGCGCCGTGGACGTACTCGTCGAGGTCGAACGTCGTCAACGTGACGACCTGCGGCGGATCGGGCAGCGCGCGCAGCTTCCCGGTGGCCTGGATGCCGTCCATGCGCGGCATCCGCACGTCCATCAGCACGACGTCGACCCGGTGGGCGGTAGCCTGCTCGACCGCTTCGAGCCCGTCGCCGGCCTGGGCGACGACGTCGATGTCGGGGGCGTCGTCGAGGATGTCGGCGAGCGCGAGGCGCACCAGCGTGTCGTCGTCGACGATCAACGTGCGGATCATGTCCCCTCCGGGGAGTGGTCGCCGGCCGGGATGCGCGCGCTCAGCCGCCAGCCGCCCGCGCCGGACGGCCCGTGCTCCAGCGTTCCGTGCAGCGCGTCCACGCGCTCCGCCAAGCCGAGCAGGCCGTGCCCGCCCGGTTCCCGGCGCGAGCCGGGATCGCCCGCCGTGTTCTCCACGTCCACTGTGGACTCCGGCGGGCCGTGCTCCACCCGCACCCGCACGCTCGATCCCGGAGCGTGCTTGCGCGCGTTGGTCAACGCCTCCTGCACCACGCGGTAGATCGCGAGCCGGTGGCTGAACGGCAGCGCGGTCGCGGCGCCCCGGATCTCCGCCTCCACCTGCTGGCCCGCCGCGCGCGCCTCGTCCAGCAGCACCGGCAGCTCCCGCAGCTGCCGCGGTCCCGGAGCGCCCTCGGTCTCCGGGGCGCGCAGCCCGCCGAGCACGTCGCGCAGGTCCCGCAACGCGTCCGTGGAGGTGGCCCGCAGCAGATCGATGCGATCGGCGACCTGCGGGGGCAGGTCCGCCGAATGCCGTTGCAATGCGCCGGTGTGCAACGCCAGCACGCTCAGCGAGTGCGCCAGGGCGTCGTGCAGTTCGGAGGCGACGCGGATCCGCTCGGCCATCCGGGCGTGCTCGGCCCGCAGCTCCCGCTCCACCCGCAGCTGTTCGACCTGCGCGGTCATGCTCGTCAGCAGCCGCCTGCGGCTGCCCGCCCACATCCCCAGCGCCACCACCGCGACCAGCAGCAGCACCGGCCCGTACGAACGGGTGCTCCACAGCGATTGCTGCGGCTGCCCCAGGAAGTTCCCCGCCATGGCCGCCGCCGCGCACACCGCCGCCGCCACCAGCCTGCCGCGGGAGGCGAACGAGAACAGCACCACCACCAGCGGCAGCACCGCGCCCAGCGCCGCCGCGAGCGCCGTCGCCAGCACGGCGGGCACGGCCGGGTACCTCGTGCGCCACGCGAGCGCGGCCGTGGTCAGCACCGCCGCACCGACCTGCGGGCTGAGCACGGTGCCTCCCGCGACCACGTACCCCTCCTGCGCGGACAGCAGGCCTACCGCCAGCAGCAGCGCCGCCTCGGCCCACGGCCGGAGCGGACGTTCGGTCCCGTCCACCGCGCACCTCCCGCCGCGTCCGCGGTCATGACGGTCGAGCATAGAAATCAGCCGACCCCCTACTTTCGTACCGGTCGCCGTGTCCGAGCGACCGATGCCGATTCGGCCACCGCGCCCTACCGTGGGCGAACGTGGCCCAGATCCAGACACCGAACACCAGAGCCGGATGGCTGAACTTCTCCCGCGAGGCCGTCCGCAGCTTCCACACGACCGGCGCGTTCGCGCCGAGCAGCGCCCGCCTGGCCGCCCGGCTCGCCGCACCGCTCGCGCCGCCGCAGCAGCGGAACCCGGCGCGCGTGCTGGAAGTCGGCGCGGGCAGCGGTGTCGTGACCCGAGCGCTTGCCCGACGGCTCGGCCCCGCCGACCGGCTCGACGTGGTCGAGGTCAACCCCCGCTTCGTGCGGATGCTCGCCGAGTCGCTGCGCACCGACTTCGCGCTCTCGGCGGCGTCGGACCGCATCCGGCTGCACGAGCGGTCGATCCTCGACGCGGAGCTGGAACCCCGCTACGACGTCGTCGTCTCCGGTTTGCCGTTCACGAACTTCGACCCGGCCGTGGTGCGGTCGATGCTGCAACGCCACGTCGACCTCCTGGTGCCGGGTGGGGACCTGACGTTCTTCGGCTACCTCGGCACCCAGCGGGCGCGGACCGCGTTCGCCGGTCGCGCCGAAGCGCGGCGGCACCGCGGGGCGGTGGCGGTCGAACGCGAGTTCATCGACCGCTACGGCCTCGGCCGGGCGACGGTCTGGCGCAACCTGCCGCCCGCGCACGTCTGGCACCTGCGCGCGCCGAGCCCGGAGCAGACCTGATGCCCGCCCCGGCCGAGTGGCTCGCGCAGCTGCCGCCGCTGACCGCGTACGGGCTGCTCGCGGGCCTGGTGTTCGTCGAGGGCGTCCTCGTGGTCAGCCCGTTCGTGCCGACCTTGGGGCCGTTGCTGGTCGCGGGAGCGCTCGCGTACTCCGGCGCGCTCGACCTGTGGCTGGTGGTGCTGTTCGCCGCCCTCGGCGCGGTCTGCGGCGACGCCCTGGGCTTCTACACCGGGCTGCGGCTCGGGCCACGGCTGCGTTCCACCCGCGTCGCCCGCCGCGCGCACCGGGCGTGGGACCGGGCGAGCGACCTGTTCCGCCGCCACGGCGGCCCCGCGCTCATCCCGTGCCGCTTCGTCCCGCTGGTCCGGTCCGCGGCACCGCACCTGGTGGGCGCCTCCGGCATGCCGTACCGGCGGATGGCGCCCTACAGCGCGCTTGCCGCGGTGCTGTGGACGTGCGGCGAAGGCGGTGTCGGCTACCTCGTCGGCGCCTCCTACACCGGCCTGTCCGGGGTGTTCGGCGTGGTGCCGGTGGTCGCGGCCGTGGTCGTGGCGCTGGGCATCGTGCTCTGGCGGCGTCGCCGTCGCCGCGAGCGGCACGAGGACCCGCGGGCGGAAGCCGAGCCGGTGTCGTAGCACTACGGTGCGGGCACTCGGCATTCGGTGAGCGCCCGCTCGTCGTCGCGCAGGATCGCCAGGTGCAGCGCGCGCACTTCCGCGCTCGGGTCCACGCCGAACTCGTCGCGGATCCGCACCGTCAGTTCGCCGTAGGCCATCAGCGCCTCCACCCGACGGCCGCAGCGGTACAGCGCGAGCATGAACTGCCGCCAGAACGGTTCGTGGAAGGGGTGCTCGAAGGTCAGCGCGCGCAGTTCCGCGACGAGTTCGTCGTGGCGCCCCATGGCGAGGGACAGCGCCGCGCGGCGTTCCAGCGCCCACATCCACTGCTCGTTGAGCCGGGGGACGACCTCGCGGTGCAGCGAGTCCGAAGCGACGTCCGGCAGCACCCGGCCGCGCCACAGGGCCAGCGCCGCGCGCAGCGCCTCGGATTCCCGGGCAGGGTCGCCCGAGCGGGCCGCCGCGCGCGCGGAGCCCAGCAGCTCGGTGAACCGGGCGAGGTCGAGGTTCTCCGGCGGCAGCTCGATCATGTACCCGGCGTGCGAGGTGCGGATCAGTTCGGCCGCCGGTCCGAACGGGTCCTTCATCGCGTGCCGGAGCCGGGTCAGGCAGGTGTGCAGCGCGCGTCGCGGCCGGTGCGGCGGGGTGGCGTCCCAGATCCGGTCGACCAGTTCCTCCACGGACACGACCTGGTTGAACTTGACGAGCAGGGCCGCGAGCAGCACGCGTTGCCTGCCGCCGGGGACCGGGAGCCCGCGGCCTCCGACCTGCACCGACAGCGGTCCGAGCACGTGGAACGACAGCGACCGGTTCACCTCGAACCTCCCCAGTGTGGCGTCCACCGACCGCCTGCTCGCGGCCGCTCGCCGGCCGTGCGGTGAGTTCCGGCGCGCCGCGGTCGCCGTGGAATGCGCCGGGCCGGGCCGGAATTGGATCGCCTCTTTCTAGCACCGTTGTTCAGGGCGCGGCAATGGAATTGTCCGATGTTCGGCGAAGTGCGGATTCGAGGATCGATGCTTCCTTTGCAGCTCGTATTTGCAATGGTGTCGAGCGATGCTTCGCCGATCGTGAAAGTGGCAAATTATCCACGTTTATGAGAAGTGATCACTCGGCGTGGCGGGGCCTTGTTCCTTCGTTGGGGTGAATATCGTCGGCAACCCGGCGAGTCCGGCGGTCCGGTTTGTCGCGCTTGTTTCTCATGTCCAGGATATGCTGCCTGAACTGCGAAAAGAACAAATCGGACGACGCGGGTGGGGATTCGGCTCGAATTCGCGCGGTGGCTCTCGATTCGCTCGAAGGGGGAACTAGGGTGGCCCCCGAGACCTGGAGATCAGTTGCTCCGCGAGGGCTCGGGGATCGCTCGGGCCGGCGGCGAGAAGCAGGTAGAGGGGTGTTCGCCTTGTCAGGGGATGGCTCGTCCGACGCGAATTCGGGCGAATTTTCTGTATCGGACGTGACGGTCACCGAACCGAACGTGATTCGGCGCGCGGTCGGTGCGGCTGCCATCGGCAACGTCACGGAGTGGTTCGACTTCGGCGTCTACTCCTACTTGGCGGTGAAGATCGAGGGAGTGTTCTTCACCGGCCTGTCACCGACGATGGGCACGATCGCGACGCTGGGGACCTTCGCGGCGGCGTTCCTGGTGCGCCCGTTCGGAGGCCTGTTCTTCGGGCCGCTCGGTGACCGGATCGGCAGGCAGAAGGTGCTGTCGCTGACCGTGATCATGATGGCGATCAGCACGTTCATCATCGGCATCCTGCCCGACTACCACGCCATCGGTGTCGCGGCACCGATGCTGTTGTTGCTGGCCAGGCTGCTGCAAGGCTTCTCCACCGGTGGCGAGTACGGCGGGGCGATGGCGTTCATCGCCGAGTACGCGCCGGACCGCAGGCGCGGATTCCTGTGCAGCTTCCTGGAGTTCGGCACGCTGACCGGCTACGCGCTCGGCGCCACGTTCGCGACGGTGCTGGAGGCCACGCTCTCCGAGGACGCCCTGCTCAGCTGGGGCTGGCGCATCCCGTTCCTGATCGCGGGCCCGATCGGCGGCGTCGGGTTGTACCTGCGGATGAAGCTGGAGGAGACCCCGGCGTTCGCGAAGATCGCCGCGGAGTCCGAGGGCCGCGAGGGCAACCAGACGCTGAGCGAGTTCCGCAAGATCTTCATCAACCACTGGCCCGCGATGCTGGTGTGCGGCGGGATCGTGCTGGTCTTCAACGTCACCAACTACATGCTGACCAGCTACATGCCGACCTACCTCACCCAGACGCTGCCGCAGCACGGGCACGCGGGCACGCCCAGCGTGGTCTCCGAGGTGCTGCAGATCCTCGTGCTGCTGGCGTCGATGGTGCTGATCACGTTCGTGGGGCGGCTCAGCGACAAGATCGGGCGCAAACCGGTGCTCTACACGGGCTGCGTGCTGCTGGTGGTGCTGTCCATCCCGGCGATCATGCTGCTGAAGATCGGTGGCACGGTGGCGACCTTCGGCGGCCTGCTGCTGATGGGGTTGATGCTGCTGTGCTTCAACTCCACGTGTCCGTCGGTGCTGCCCGCGCTGTTCCCGACCGACATCCGCTACGGCGGGCTGTCGATCGCGTTCAACATCGCGGTGTCGCTGTTCGGCGGCACGACGGCGACGGTGGTGGCGAGCTTGATCGCGCTGACCGGCAACATCGACATCCCCGCCTACTACCTGATGGGGGCCGGGGTGATCGGCGCGGTCGCCGTGTACTTCGCGAAGGAGACCGCGGGCAAGCGCCTGCCCGGTTCGCCCCCGGCCGCCGTGGACCACGCGGAGGCCGAGCGACTGGTCGCCGCCCAGAAGTAACCCGACCGGAACGACCGAAGGGGCCCCGCTGTTCATCAGCGGGGCTCCTGCGTGCGCGTGCCCCTGATGGATTTCCGCCCGGGTGCGGAGTCGAGTCCGGCGGAAGGCGGGCTCGTCGCTGCGAGATCCCGACGGGACCGAGCCCGTCGGTGGTGTGTGCAAATCTGTGCGGGTGCGGGTGCGAAGTGACGACGGTGCAGAGCTCAACGCCGAGTTCGCAGTGGAGGCCGACGAGGCCCACCTCAACTTGATCCTGGAGAGCGCAGGCGGGAGGACGAAGGAAGGTCGCCCGCGCAATGATCAGTACGTCGATGCGCTGACGCTGCTGCTGAGCCGGTTGCGGGAGCGCCGGGCCGTGTTGCTCGCCGCCCTGGTCGTGTCGACGCGGGTATCGGGCCTGCCCGAGCAGGAGCGCACTCTGGTGTCGGGGCCGTTGGAGCTCGCCACGATCGCTGACATCGGGCGGCTGAGACTGGACATCACCAGCGCTCAAGGGCGGGTGGGACTCCCTGCCGGCGCGACGAAGGAAGGCAACAACCGTAAGCGGATCCAGCTCCGGCTCACCGTGCCCGGCTACGGTCCGGCCGACGCCGCCCGCCTCGCAGCCGAACTGGCTGGTGCCGAGCGGGACTGGCACCCGGGTCTGCCGGATGCGCGCACGTTGTTGCTGGCCCTCATCGGCGGGGAGATCTCGACCGCGACCGGTGAGTCGAACGTCGTGGTCGGCGTGCACGGCGATACCGCCCTGGTCAGGGCGGAGCGTTCGGAACATGAAATCCCGGTGGGCGTGGGCGAGGTGCAGAAGGGGCTCGACCTGCTCGCCTCGCAGGGCGCGGTCCGCCTGCGCGTCGATGAGCTCGGGCACCGCAGCTCGTTCATCGGGGCAGTGCTGGCGACGTTGCCCGACGCGCGGTTCACGCGGGATCCCCTTGCGGTCGAGCTCGATGGGCGGAGCGCTTCACAGGTGGCGCAGGACCGGCACTTCGGCGATGTGGATGCCACGTCCCTGGTCAAGGTGCGGAGGGAGCAAGCACGGCTCCGCGAGGTGCTGGTGGGCGATCGGGACGAAGCGCACTGCGCGCTCTGCGGTCACGCGTACCCGCTGTCGTTCCTGGTGGCCGCGCACGTGAAGAAACGCGCGCTGTGCACCGACGAAGAGCGCAGAGATCTGCTCCACGTGGCGATGTTGGCGTGCAGCTTCGGGTGCGACGCGCTCTACGAGACCGGATGGATCACGGTCGACGATCGCGGACGCGTTCTGGCGGCTCCGACGGAATCGCTTCCTGCCGGCCGGTTCCGGGACCTCGTGCACCACCTGTCCGGCAGGCGGTGCGCAGCCCACAACGAGCGATCCGAGGTCTACTTCTCGTGGCACCGCGCCACGGTGTTCCGAGGTGGCGTCGGCTAGCGGGTGCGCCGGACGGTCGACGACGTCGCCGAACGACCGGGGGAGTCGCCCGGAGGTCGGGAGGACTCCCTCGGCCGTAGCGCACTGCGAGTGGGCTCAGCGGGGGGTGGCGCGCAGGACCGAGCGGGTCCAGGCGGTGATGGCGCCTGCGATCGAGAACAGTCCGAGCGCTTCGACCGACAGCGCGACGATGATGTGGTTCATCCGGAACTCCTGTGACAACGCGACGTGATCATGTCCGGGAAACGTCGTGAAGGCTGATCGAGGCGACCTGCCGCCTCTCGTTGCCACTGCTCGACCCATCTCCCGCCCGGTGCATCGCTGCGCTCGACCTGTGTATTTCAAGCGACCGGGAAGTCGATGTGTGAGTCGGGTCACCTGATCGCGGGCGCCTTCTCCCGGTGGTTCGCGGCGGTTGACCGCGCCTTCGATGTGCTCGTACGGTTATGCCGTCACAAACAGGCTGTGCCGCATGACGGCACGGATCGGCGGGCAACGATGACGTTCGCGCTGGAGAACCTGACCGTGCTCGACCTGACCCAGGTCATGGCCGGGCCCTACTGCTGCCAACTGCTCGGCGACCTCGGCGCCGACGTGATCAAAGTGGAGCCGGTCGGCCGGGGCGACGCGACCCGCCAGGCGACCGGGCACCGGCTGCCGCACGGCGAGAGCGCCGCCTTCCTCGCGGTGAACCGGAACAAGCGCGGCATCGCGCTGGACCTCAAGTCCGAGGCCGGGCGGGAGACCTTCTACCGCCTGGTGGACGAGGCCGACGTCGTGGTGGAGAGCTTCCGGCCGGGCGTGGCGGCCCGGCTCGGCGTGGACTACCCGACGCTGCGCGAGCGCAACGAGCGGATCGTCTACGCGTCCATCTCCGGTTTCGGCCAGACGGGTCCGTATTCGCAGCGCGCCGGTTACGACCTGATCGCCCAGGCGATGTCGGGGATCATGAGCGTGACCGGGGACGCGGGCGGTCCGCCCACCAAATCCGGGGTGCCCGTCGCGGACCTGTCCGCCGGGCTGTTCTGCGCGGTCGGCATCCTCAGCGCCTGCCTGTCCCGTGCGGCCACCGGCCGGGGCCAGGCCGTGGACACCTCGCTCTACGACGCCGCGCTGGCGTTGTCGATCTGGGAGACCTCCGAGCTGTGGGCCACCGGCCGGGCGCCGGGCAGGCTGGGCTCGGCGCACCGGGTGAACGCGCCGTACGAGGCGCTGCCCACCCGCGACGGCCACCTCACGATCGGCGCGAACAACGAACGCCTGTGGCAGCGGCTGTGCGCGGTGCTGGAACGGCCGGAACTCCCGGCCGACGAGCGGTTCGCCACGAACACCGATCGGGTGCGCCACCGCGTGGAGCTGGCGGGCGAACTCGCCCGGACGCTGCGCACCCGCGACACCGAGGAGTGGGCGGAGCTGCTGCTGGAAGCGGGCGTCCCGGTCGGGCCGATCCGCGACTACGCGCAGTCCTGCGCCGATCCGCACACCCTCGCCCGCGAGATGGTCCTGGAACTGGAGCACCCGACCGAAGGCACCGTCCGATCGCTGGGCGTGCCGGTGAAGCTCAGCGGCACCCCCGCCGGAGTGCGCCGGGTCGCGCCGGGACTGGGGGAGCACACCGACGAACTGCTGCGCGCCACCGGGCGCTCCGACGAGGAGATCCGGGCGCTGCGAGCCGAAGGAGCCGTGGAATGACCGGGCAGCTGCGCACCGAGTTCACCGGGACCGTCGCCACCGCCACCTTCGACCGGCCCGCGGCGCGCAACGCGATGACCTGGGAGATGTACGACGGGCTCGCCGAGTTCTGCGAGCGCGTCGCCGCCGATCCGCGGGTGCGGGTCGCGGTGCTGCGCGGGGCGGGCGGCAAGGCCTTCGTCGCGGGCACCGACATCGCCCAGTTCCGCGATTTCCGCACCGGCGCGGACGGGCACGAGTACGAGCGCCGCATCGACGCGGTGGTGGACGCGGTGGAGCGGATCCCGGTGCCGACGATCGCGGTGATCGACGGCTACGCGACCGGCGGCGGGCTCACCCTCGCCGCGGCGTGCGATCTGCGGATCTGCTCGCAGCGCGCGAAGTTCGGGCTGCCCATCGCCCGGACCGTCGGCAACTGCCTGTCGATGCGCAACTACGCGCGCCTGGTGAGCCTGATCGGAGCCGGACGCGCGATGCACTTGATCTGCACGGCCGGGTTCATCGGCGCGGAGCAGGCCGAACGCGCCGGCCTGGCCTCCGAGGTGCTGGCGGAGTCCGAATTGGACGGACGGGTCGCGGAGCTGTGCGCGCAGCTCGCCGACCAGGCGCCGCTGACGATGCGAGCGAGCAAGGAGGCGATCCGCAGGCTGCGGGAGCACGCGCTGCCCTCCGGCGACGACCTCGTCGAATCCTGCTACGGCAGCGAGGACTTCCGCGAAGGGGTGCGCGCGTTCACCGAGAAGCGCCGCCCGCAGTGGCGTGGCCGGTGATGGCCGGTGGGTGGTTCAACGAGGATCCACCGCCGGTCGGTGTCCCAGTGTCGCGCTGACCCTGGCCGCGGCCTCGACGACCAGCGCGCCGTAGCGCTCCCGCAGTTCCGGTGTGATCCGGTCGGCGGGAGCGGAGATGGACAGGCCCGCGATCGGTTCCCCGGTGTCGTCGAAGACGGCCGCCGCGACCGCCGCGATGTCCGCGCGCCACTCGGCGAAGTTCGCCGCGTACCCGAGCTCGGCCACCCGGTCGAGCTCGGTGGAGAACTCCGACCAGTCGACGATGGTGTTGTCGGTGTAGCGCGCCAGGTCCTCGCCGACGATCCGCCGCGCCGACTCGCGCGGCATGCCCGCCAGCATCGCCTTGCCGTTGGACGAGCCGTGCAACGGCACGGTGCTGCCCAGCGGCAGCACGGCCCGGATGGGGTGCTCGGTCTCGATCCGCTCGATGAGCACGGCGTGATCGCCTTCGCGCACCATCAGGTGCGCGGTCTCGCCGGTCTCCCGGCGCAGCTCGTGCATGACCGCGGTGGCCGCGTCCCGCACGCCGATGTCGGACACGGCGTGCTGGCCCACTTGGAACGCGCGGGTCGTGAGCACCCAGCGGGTCACGTCGGCGCCGTCCGGGCAGATCCAGCCCGCGGTCCACAGCGTCCGGAGCGCGCGCTGCACGGTGCTCTTCGGCATCCGCAGCCTGCGGGCGAGTTCGCCGACTCCGGCGGGCTGGGTGTGCGCGACCTCTTCGAGCACCCGGAAAGCGGAGAGCACGGTGCGCATTCCTTCGCTCATACCGGCAGTTTATCCGGTTCGGCCCGCCGAGCCGCTGCTCGGCGGGCCACCGGATCACAGCCAGCCGGGCAGCACGAACAGCGCGCAGGCCACCACGGGGCCGACGGCGATCATGCTCATGCCCCAGGCCATCAGCTTCCGGAACACGCCGTCGCGCAGTTCCGGCGGGGAGCTCGCGACGACCAGGGCTCCGCTGGTGGAGAACGGCGAGGAGTCCACCACGGACGACGCCACCGTCAGCGCGATGATCAGGCCCATGGTGCCGACCTGACCGGTCAGCAGGAACGGCACCGCGAGCGGGATGAGCGCGCCGAGGATGCCGGTGGTGGAGGCGAACGCGGACACCGCCGCGCCGATCAAGCAGATCACGAAGGCCGCCAGCAGCGGAACGCCGATGCCCGCCACGCCGTCGCCGAGGAATTCGATGGTGCCGATGCGTTCCATCATGCTCACGTACGTCACCACCCCGCAGATCAGCAGCACCGTCGGCCAGGCCACCTGGCCCACGCACGCGGTGGTGGTCCGCGGGAAGATCACGCACAGCACGGTGGCGATGCTCAGCGACAGCAGCCCGACGTCGAATTCGAGCGCGAGCGCGCCGATCGCGAGCACGATCAATCCGGTCAGCGTCAGCGCCCGCTGCGCGTTGAGCGCGGTGACTTCGGTGATGGTGGCCGTTCCGGAAGCGGTGATCGTAGTGGTCCCGGCACCGCCGGACGGTTCTTCCTCGATTCGGACGGGCGGTTCGGATTCGGTTTCGACTTTTCGATGCAGCAGTTCTCGGCCGCCGAAGATGAAGAAGACGACCACGCTGAGCGCCAGGTTGAACGCGAATTGGCTGCCCCAGAGCAGCAGCGGGTTCCCGGGAAGTCCGCTGCGTTCGACGACGCCGTTGGTGATGCTGCCGAAAATGCTGATCGGCGAGAAGCCGCCCGCGGTGGCGCCGTTGATGATGAGCAGGCCCATCAGCATCGGGCTGATCCGGTAGCGCGCCGCGAAGCTCAGCCCGATCGGGGCCATGATCGCCACGGCGCCCGGAACCACCGCGCCGACCATGGTCAGCAGGCTTGTGACCAGGAACATCACCCAGGGTACGAGGGCGATTCGCCCGCGCACCGCGCGGACTCCGGCGTGGATGAGCCAGTCCACGGTCCCGTTGCTCTTGGCGATGGCGAACAGGAGGGTGACGCCGACGAGCACCGCGAAGAGGTCGCCGGGAAAGCCCGCGAACAGATCATCGGCACTCTCGCGGATCAGGAATGTGCCGACCAGGAATGTTCCGAGAAATGCCACGGCTCCCATGTTCACCGAGCGCAACGTGGCGATGAGAAATATGAGGACAAGACCGATGATGGACCAGATCTGTACGGACATGTGACTCCTCGATTCGAGGCGGTCGTCGGCTCGGGGAGGGAGCGGAATCAAATTCCGTGATGCGAGATCAACGTCTCGCCGCCGGGGAAGTATGACCCCGGACACAATTGACGGTCAAGAGCTCTGAATAGACCAGGAGAGATTCCGATGGCGCAGCCGATCGGCCGGCACTTCCTGCAAATTCCCGGCCCCACGAACGTTCCCGACCGCGTTCTCCGCGCGATGTCCGCCCCCACCATCGACCACCGCGGGCCCGAGTTCGCGGCGCTCACCCGCGAAGTGCTGTCCGCGGTGCGGCCGGTGTTCGGCACCAGCGGGCCGGTGCTGATCTACCCGTCCTCGGGGACCGGGGCGTGGGAGGCCGCGCTGGTGAACACGCTGAGCCCCGGTGACCGCGTGCTCGCCTTCGAGACCGGCCACTTCGCGACCCTGTGGCGGGAGATGGCCGAGAACCTGGGGCTGCGAGTCGATTTCGTGCCGGGGGACTGGCGGCGCGGCGTCGACCCGGAGGTGGTGCGGCAGCGGCTGGCCGACGACGCCGACCACGAGATCAAGGCCGTGTGCGCCGTGCACAACGAGACCTCGACGGCGGTCACCAGCCGCATCGAGGAGGTGCGGCGGGCGATCGACGACGCGGCGCACCCGGCGCTGCTGCTGGTGGACACGATCTCGTCGCTGGGCTCGGTGGACTTCCGCCACGACGAGTGGGGCGTCGACGTGACGATCTCCTGCTCGCAGAAGGGCCTGATGCTGCCGCCCGGTCTGGGCTTCAACGCGATCAGCGAGAAGGCGTTGCGCGCGCGGGAATCCGCGACGCTGCCGCGGTCCTACTGGGACTGGGGTCCGATCCTGGCGGCGAACGAGCGCGGGTTCTTCCACAGCACCCCGGCGACGAACCTGCTCTACGGCCTGCTCGAAGCTCTGCGCATGCTGGAAGAAGAAGGCCTGCCGGAGGTGTTCCGCCGCCACCGCCGCCACGCCGCCGCGACCCGCGCGGCCGTGCGCGGCTGGGGCCTGGAGACGTTGTGCCTGGACGAGCGGGAGCATTCGCCCGCGCTGACCGCCGTGCTGCTGCCGCAGGGCCACGACGCCGACGCGTTCCGGGGGCTGGTGCTCAACCGGTTCAACATGTCGCTGGGCGCGGGCCTGGGCAAGCTCGCGGGCACCGTGTTCCGCATCGGCCACCTGGGAGATTTCAACGACGTGTCGTTGGCCGGAACGCTCTCCGGGGTGCAGATGGGCTTGGAACTGGCGGGCGTGCCGATCGACCAGGGCGGCATCACCGCCGCGCTGCGGGTGCTGGAGGAGGCGTGATGAGCGACCTGGAACGGCGGCTGAAGGCGGACGTGGCCGGTGAGGTCGAGTTCGACGACTACACCCGGCACCTGTTCTCCCGCGACGCCAGCATGTACGCGATCACGCCGCTGGGCGTGGTGTTCCCGCGCGACGCCGACGACGTCGCGGCGGCGGTCGCGGCGGCGGCCGAGCACGGCGTCCCGGTGGTGCCGCGCGGCGCGGGGACCAGCCTCGCGGGCCAGACCGTGGGCCCCGGCATCGTGCTCGACATGTCCCGCCACCTGCACCGGATCGTGGAACTGGACCCGGAGGCGCGGACCGCGCGGGTGCAGCCGGGCGTGGTGCAGGACCAGCTCAACCGCGCCGCCGCCCCGCACGGGCTGATGTTCGGCCCGGACACCTCCACGAGCAATCGCGCCACGCTCGGCGGCATGATCGGCAACAACTCGGCGGGCAGCGGTTCGGTCCGCCACGGCATGACGATCGACCACGTCCGGGAGCTGGACGTGGTGCTCTCGGACGCGTCCACGGCCCGGTTCGGACCCGTCGACGACGAGCAGCGGCAGCGGCGGGCGGCCGGGTCGACGCTCGAAGCGCGGCTGTACCGGGAACTGCCGCGGATCGTCGCCGAGGACGCAGACGCGATCTCCCGCGGTTTTCCCGAGTTCTGGCGCCGGGCGGGCGGCTACCGCCTGGACCGGCTGGCCGAGCCGACGCCGTTCGACCTCGCCGAGTTCGTGGTGGGTTCGGAGGGCACGCTCGTCGTGGCCACCGGCGCGCTGGTGAACCTGGTGCCGAAACCGCGCACCACGGTGATCGCCGTCGGCCACTTCACCTCCACGCAGGCCGCGATCGCCGCCACCGACGACGCGCTGTCCTGCGACCCGTCCGGTGTGGAGCTGATGGACCGCACCATCCTGGACCTGTCGCGGCAGCGCATCGAGTACGCCTCGCTCGGCACCATCCTCGAAGGCGATCCGGACGCGCTGCTGTTCGTCAGCTTCACCGGCGACGACGAGGACGAGCTGGTGGGGCGGCTGCGGCGGCTCACCGCGCGGTGGCGCAAGCACGGGCACGGCTACCACACCTTGGAGGCCGTGACCCCGCAGCAGCAGTCGGCGCTGCTGAAGGTCCGCAAGTCCAGCCTGGGCCTGCTGATGGCGGCGGGCGAAGGGACGCGCCGTCCGCTGGCGTTCGTCGAGGACACCGCCGTCGACCCGAAGCACCTCCCGGAGTACACCGCGAAGTTCGCGCAGATCCTCGACCGCCACGACATGAAGGCCGGCTTCTACGGCCACTGCTCGGTCGGCTGCCTGCACATCCGGCCGTTCGTGGACTTGGCGCGGCCCGGCGAGGTGGAGAAGATGCGGGCCGTCGCCGAAGAGGTGAAGTCGCTGGTCACCGAGTACGGCGGGGTGAACTCCAGCGAACACGGCGACGGCCTGGCGCGCAGCGAGTTCAACCGGGAGCTGTTCGGCGAGGAGCTCTACGCCGCGATGTGCCGGGTGAAGCGGCTGTTCGACCCGGCGGGCACCCTCAACCCCGGCAAGATCGTCGAAGCCCCGCCGATGACCGAGTACCTGCGCGACGCCGAACAACCGGTGCCGGGACCGTTCCGCACCCGGTTGTCCTTCGACGTCGTCGGCGGGATGCGCGGCGCGGCCGACCGGTGCATGAACATCGGGTTGTGCCGCAAGAGCTCCAGCGGCGTGATGTGCCCGTCGTACATGGCCACGACCAAGGAAGAAGACGCCACTCGCGGCCGGGCGAACGCGCTGGTGAAGGCGCTGTCCGAACCGGACCCGAAGCGCGCGCTCGGCGACGAGCGGCTGCACGAGGTGCTGGACCTCTGCTTGATGTGCAAGGCGTGCAAGAGCGAATGCCCGCTGGGCGTGGACATGGCCAAGCTCAAGAGCGAAACCCTGTCGCACCACCACGACGAGCACGGGGTGCCGCTGCGCTCGCGGGTGTTCGGATCGATCCGCGCGCTGAACCGGCTCGGGGCGGCGACGGCTCCGCTGTCGAACCTGCCGGGGCGGATTCCGGTGCTGCGCAAGCTGATGCGGCGAGCGCTGGGCATCACCGAGCACCGGCCGTTGCCGCGCTTCGAACGCCGCCACCTCGGTTCGTGGTTCCGCGGGCGCCGGGTTCGCGAGCGGGCGCCGCGCGGGCCGATCCTGTTCCTCGCGGACTCGTTCACCACCTACACCGAACCGGCGATCGGCCGCGCGGCCGTGGAGCTGCTGGAACGCGCGGGCTACGAGGTGCGGCTCGTCGACGAGGGATGCTGCGGGCGTTCCAGCCTGTCGAAGGGCCTGGTCGACGACGCGAAGGCCAAGGCGCGCGACCTGGTGTCGCGGCTGGCCGGGTCGGACGCCCCGATCGTCGGGTGCGAGCCGTCCTGCGTGCTCACCTTGCGCGACGAGACCTTGTCGCTGCTGCCCGACGACCCGGCCGCCCGCGACGTCGCGGGCCGGGTGCGCCAGATCGAGGAGGTGCTGTCCGAGGCGATCGACGCGGGCGACCTGGAACTGTCCGAGGACACCTGGCCGGCGCGGCGGCGCGTGCTGTTCCACGGGCACTGCCACCAGAAGGCGGAGGTGGGCACGGCCGCGACGGTCGGCCTGCTGCGGCGCATCCCGCAGGCGGCGGTGGAGGAGGTCGACGCCGGGTGCTGCGGCATGGCCGGGTCGTTCGGCTTCGAGGCCGAGCACTACGAGATGTCGATGACCGTCGGCTCGGACCGGCTCTTCCCGGCGGTGCGCGCGGAACCCGCCACGACGATCATCGCGGCCACCGGGGTGTCCTGCCGCCAGCAGATCGCCCACGGCACGCCCCGCGAAGCCCACCACCCTCTGGAACTACTACACGCATCACTGAAGCGGTGAGTGCCTGTTCTCGTCTCCTCCTGCGTAGGGGGCGGGTGGCGGAACCTCAGCGTTCTTCTCGCTGCGGGATCTTTTTCCCGAGTGGCTCCGCCACGAGGGAAAAAGCCGTCCTCGCGAGAAGA